>JAYVLC010000296.1:0-4337 GCA_043759675.1 Sphingosinicellaceae bacterium | reverse complement strand
CAGGTTGCGCTCCGTTCCGATGCGACGCTGGCGATGAACCCGGCGCTGGATGTCACCGCCGAAGTGGTGAAGCGTCTCGATGTGTCGCTGCCGCGCGTCAGCGTTACCCCGCCAGCCGCCCCTGCCGCTGCCAAGTGACCGAAGCGGCGTCACAGCTCGACACCGTCGGCGTGACGGCGGTGATGGCGCTGATTCCGCACCGCTACCCGATGCTGCTCGTCGACCGCGTCCGGGACATTGTCCCCGACGTGTCGGCGGTCGGCATCAAGGCGGTGACGATCAACGAGCCGTTTTTTGCTGGCCATTTCCCCGGCCGGCCGATCATGCCGGGCGTGCTGATCGTCGAGGCGCTGGCGCAAACCGCCGGTGTCCTCGCCGTCCAGTCAATGGGATTGGCGGGCAGCGGCAAGCTGGTGTATTTCATGGCGATCGACGAGGCCAAATTCCGCGCACCCGTTGAGCCCGGGTGCTTGATGGAACTGCACGTGTCCTTCGTCCAGAAACGCGCGACCGTCTGCAAATTCGCAGGGCGCGCAATCGTCGACGGCAAGGTTGTCGCCCAGGCAAATTTCACCGCAATGATCGCCGACCCGCCGAAGTAGGGGGCATCGCCCACAGATCGAACTGGCAAAGCCGCCGGACCGGACTATATGGGTCGTAAGGAGATTCGGTGCCGATGGCCAAGAACAGTCAGCATGTCGTCCCGAGCCTCTCAGGATGGAAAGTTCTCCGCTCTGGCGCGGGTCGCGCAACAAGCACCCATACGACACAGGCGGAAGCGATTTCCGAGGCGACCCGGATCGCGCGCAATCAGGGGGCTGAACTCTACATCCATGATCGCGACGGTCGTATTCGCGAGCGCAACTCCTATGGCGGCGACCCCAGCCCGCCGAGGGGCTGAGATTGCCGCCGCCGTTCGAACGTTCGGTTTTCATCAACTGCCCGTTCGACGATCCCTATGCGCCAATTCTCCAGGCGATCGCCTTTTGCGTCACAGATATTGGATTCTTTCCGCGCCTCGCACCGGAAAACGCGGACAATGCAGCAAACCGCCTGGATCGTATCATCGAACTGGTTCGCGGAGCGAAATATGCAATTCACGACTTGAGCCGCTGCAAATCTGCCGCCGCCGGTGAATATGCCCGCCTCAATATGCCGTTCGAGCTCGGCATCGATCATGGGTGCCGGAAATTCGGGACCGGGCAACTGGGGGACAAGGCGATCCTGATTCTTGAGGATCAACACTACGACTATCAAAAGGGATTGTCGGATATCGCCGGTTGGGACATCCATTCTCATGGTGGCGATCAAATCGTTGCTGTGCGCCACGTCCGGACGTGGCTTGTACGGCAGGCGGGAGCGGTCGCCAGCGGACCTGCGCGAATTCAGAGCAATTATGCCGCGTTCCAAGCATGGTATTGGGAACGGGAATTGGCGACCGGTGCGTCCCCGGATGATATCAAAGCCTACCCGACCGTGCAGGTGGTCGAAGCGATGCGCAACTGGGTCGATGCTGGACGACCCGTCTAACCCAAGGACACCCCATGACCATTACCCTCTCCCAAGCCACGCTCGCACCGCTGACCCGCCAACTCACTGTCCTCTCGAAGCTGCTCGACAAGGGGGCGGCGTTTGCGGCGGCCAATGGTATTGACGAGGCGGATTTGCTCGGGTCGCGGCTGGCGGCTGACATGGCCCCGCTGTTGCGGCAGGTGCAGATTGCCTCGGACAGCGCCAAGGGCGGTGTCGCACGGCTCGCGGGCCAGGAGCCGCCGAGCTTTGCCGATGACGAGGTGACGATTGCCGAGTTGCAGGCCCGCATTGCGAAAACCCTCGACTATATCCGCAGCGTTCCGGCCAGCGCCATTGATGGCAGCGAGGCGCGGGCGATCACCTTGAAGGCCGGGCCGCGCGAGTTCCAGTTCACCGGCCAGGACTTCCTGCTGACCTTCGTCCTGCCGAACTTCTTTTTTCACGTGATGACCGCTTATGCGCTGCTGCGGCACCGGGGGGTCGAGATCGGCAAGATGGATTACCTCGGCGTGGCGTGAGGGGACGCCTTCTCCATCGTCATTCCCGCGAAGGCGGGAACCTAGCCCCCGTCAACATGGCGCGAGCAATCGCTCGCAGGTTGTTTGTTCGAACTGGGTTCCCGCCGTCGCGGGAATGACGGGCTTTTTGTGTGGGTGTGACGAGGAACTTGGGTAAGACGGCGCTCTGAAATGGCCGGATGCCTCAAATTCGCCCGCAAACGGGCCATGGGGCGCGACGTGTGTTCCTGTAATGTTCTGTACCAGAAATCCTGCTGACACGCTCCAGCGGGCCTTAGCGGGCGAATTTGGGGCATAGCTAGGGCCGGCTGAGCGCCACCAGATCTTCGGCAGTGTTGATGTTGGGCAGTTCGGGGCCAATCACCAACCTCGCCCCGCACCGGCTGATCCAGCCGCGCATTGACAGGTCGGTGGTGGCGGCAAGGTGGGCGTCAAGCTCGGTGGCAAGCGTAACTGGCCACAGGCCGATCAGCGGCTGGCCATCAAGACAGGCGGGGCCGGGGCCGAGCAGGCGGACCAGATTATCCGGCAGGGTCGGCACATCGCAGGCAGCGGTCAGGACCGCGTCAAAGCCGTTGGCAGCGGCATAGGCCAGCGCCGCGCACAGGCCACCGAGCGGGCCGAGGTCAGGGGCAGGGCGGTCTGGAAGGCCGCCGCTGCGCCCGACAATCACCAGATGATCGACCTGCTTGCCCAGCCGATCCGACACATGATCGATCAACGGCCTGCCGTTCCACAACGCCAGCGCCTTGTCGCTGCCAAAGCGGCGACTGCCGCCACCGGCCAGCACCGCGCCCAGCCGCCTCACTTGGTTTCTTCGAACAATTCCCGGCCAATCAGGAAGCGGCGGATCTCGCTGGTGCCTGCGCCGATTTCATAAAGCTTCGCATCGCGCAGCAGGCGACCGGTTGGGTAATCACTGGTATAGCCATTGCCGCCCAGCGCCTGGATTGCCTCCAGCGCCATCCAGGTGGCTTTTTCTGCCGAGTAAAGGATGCAACCGGCGGCGTCCTTGCGCGCGGTCTCGCCCCGGTCACAGGCCTCGGCCACTGCATAAACATAAGCCCGGGCGGTCGACAGTGCGACATACATGTCGGCAAGCTTGCCCTGCATCAACTGGAAGGTGCCGATGGCCTGCCCGAACTGCTGGCGTTCATGGACATAGGGCAGGGTGACATCGAGGCAGGCCTGCATGATCCCGAGCGGCCCGCCGGACAGCACCACGCGCTCATAATCCAGACCGGACATCAGGACGGCAGCGCCGCGCCCTTCTTCGCCCAGCACATTTTCGTAAGGGACCTCGCAATCCTCGAACACCAGCTCGCAGGTGTCAGAGCCGCGCATCCCGAGCTTGTCGAGCTTTGGCGCCGTCGAAAATCCTTTGTATCCCTTCTCGACGAGGAACGCCGTCATGCCGCGCGATTTCGCGGCCGGGTCGGTCTTGGCATAGACCACCAGCGTATTGGCGTGCGGGCCGTTGGTGATCCACATCTTGCTACCGTTCAGGACATAGCAGTCGTTGCGGCGGTCGGCCCTGAGCTTCATCGACACGACATCGGACCCGGCCCCCGATTCAGACATGGCGAGCGATCCGACATGTTCGCCGGACATGAGTTTGGGCAGATATTTCGCCTTCTGCGCCGCCGTGCCGTGGCGGGCGATCTGATTGATGCAGAGGTTTGAATGCGCGCCGTAGCTGAGTCCGACCGAGGCCGAGGCCCGGCTGATTTCTTCCACCGCAATGACATGCGCGAGATAGCCAAGCCCCGCGCCGCCGTCGGCCTCCCCGACCGTGATGCCGTGCAACCCAAGCTCGCCAAGTTTTGGCCATAGGTCGCGCGGGAAGCTGTTGGTCGCGTCGATTTCGGCGGCGCGCGGCGCGATCTCGGCTTGGGCAAATGCCCGCACGGTCTCCCGCAGCATCTCGATGGTCTCGCCGTGGGCAAAGCGCAGGGTCGGGTAGGTCATTCGCAATTCTCCCCCTCTCCCTTGAGGGGAGAGGCGACTCGAAGCCGTCGGGCTGCGAGCGGGTGAGGGTGGATGGCAGTACGACGATGAGGGGCCACCGCTTCCACCCTCACCCCGCTCATGCTGTCGCATGAGTCGCCCTCTCCCCTCAAGGGAGAGGGGTGATCTCAACGAGCACGGTACCTTCGCTGACCGAATCGCCCTCGGCAACGGCAACCGTCGCAACCTTGCCGCTGACGGCGGCGAGCAGGCGGTGTTCCATCTTCATGGCTTCAAGGACGAGCAGCCGGTCGCCCGCCTCGACGCTTTGGCCGACAG
>JAYVLC010000295.1:0-13014 GCA_043759675.1 Sphingosinicellaceae bacterium | reverse complement strand
GGCTGCTCGCCGAATGGCTGATAGCAACCCCCTCGAAGACTTCCGGCTGGCGCTGGCGGGGACGCTGCGCGCGATGGGGCATGAGCCGGAGGGCGAGGTCCAGTACACCGCCGACAGGCCGCAGATGGCCGGGAAACAGGCGCGGGTGCCGCAGCCGGCCCGGTCACTGCCTGCCGATCAGGTCGCCGAAATTCGCGGTTGGGCCGATGCCTTTGCGCTCCGGCAGCGGCACCATGATGTGGCGGCGCACAGCAAGAGCCAGCCGGGACCCGGGCTACCACGAGATATTTTCAATGCGGTCGAACAGGCGCGAATAGAGGCCCTGGGGTCGCGGGACATGGCAGGCGTCGCGGCAAATCTGCGCGGCATGACCGATGCCCGGATCAGGGCCGATCCCATCGCCCGGTCCCGCACCGAGGCCGAGGTGCCGCTGGCGACAGCGATTCAGCTGCTGGTCCGGGAACGGCTCACCGGCGATGCGCCACCGGAAAGTGCAGCCGCAGCTGTGGATATGGTGCGCGCGTCGGTGGAAGCCAAAGCCGGGGCACATCTCGATCAGCTGTCGGCGCGGATCGACGATCAGGCCGCATTCGGGCAGATGCTGAAGCATGTCCTTGCCGACCTCGGCCTCGGCGAGGAGCCGTCCGACGACCTCGATCAGGACCAGACCGACGACCAGGACGAGGACCACCGGGACAAGCCCGACGATTCGGGCGACGAGAGTGACGATGAATCCGGCGGCGCGGATTCCGCGACCGACGCCCGCGCCGAACAATCTGACACCGCCGACGAAAGCGAACAGGCCGCCGGCGAAATGGAGTCGGACATGATGTCCGACGCCGAGATGGGGGAGGAGGGCGATGACGGCATGATGCCGTGGCGCCCGAACCCGTCGGAACGCGATCTGCCCCCCGATTTCGACTATAAAACCTACACGATGGCGCATGATGAGACGGTCAGCGCGGAGGAGCTGTGCGACCCCGAGGAGTTGACCCGGCTGCGCGCCTATCTTGACCAGCAACTGACGCATTTGCAGGGCGCTGTGACCAAGCTCGCCAACCGCCTGCAACGCCGCCTGATGGCGCAGCAGAACCGCGCCTGGGATTTCGATCAGGAGGAGGGCGTGCTCGATGCGGCGCGGCTGACCCGCATCGTCGTCAACCCGACGCACGCGCTCAGCTACAAGATCGAGCGCGACACCAAATTCCGTGATACCGTCGTGACCTTGCTGATCGACAACTCAGGGTCGATGCGCGGGCGGCCGATTTCGATTGCAGCGATCTGTGCGGATATTCTCGCGCGCACGCTTGAACGTTGCGCAGTCAAGGTCGAGATCCTCGGCTTCACCACCCGGGCCTGGAAGGGTGGGCAGGCGCGCGAGAAATGGCTGGCCGATGGCCGCCCCGCCAAACCCGGCCGCCTCAATGACCTTCGCCACATCGTGTACAAAACCGCTGACTCGCCGTGGCGGCGTTCCCGCAAGAACCTCGGGCTGATGATGCGCGAAGGGTTGCTCAAGGAGAACATCGACGGAGAGGCGCTGCTCTGGGCGCACCAGCGTCTGGTTGGCCGCAATGAAGATCGTCGCATCCTGATGGTGATCAGCGATGGCGCGCCGGTCGATGATTCCACGCTGTCGGTGAACAGCGGCAATTATCTGGAGCGGCATCTGCGGCAGGTGATCGGCTGGATCGAAGGCAAGTCCCCGGTGGAATTGATCGCGGTCGGGATCGGTCACGATGTGACACGATACTATTCGCGCGCCGTCACGATTATGGATGCCGAGCAGCTCGGTGGTACTCTGATCGAGCAACTTGCGCAGCTGTTCGAAGAGGACGGCGCGGGCAAGACAAAGCGGCGGCGGTAAACATCGGATGGACCCATCAACAATTGCGATGATCGCCGGGCTGATGTTCCTTGGCGCACTGCTTTACACGTCAGTCGGGCATGCGGGAGCATCAGCCTATCTGGCGGTCATGGCGCTGTTCAGCGTCGCGCCGGAAACGATGCGGCCGACCGCGCTGGTCCTGAATATCATCGTCGCCAGCTTTGCGACCTGGCGCTATGCCCGGGCCGGGCAGTTTGACCTGAAGCTCGTGCTGCCGTTCATTGCCGGGGCGCTGCCCATGGCTTTTCTCGGCGGCGGGATTCATCTGCCGCCTGACACATACCGGCCACTGCTTGGCGGCGTCCTGCTGTTGGCGTCACTCCGATTGCTGTGGCCGAGCCCGATCGAGCGGCAGGGCAACATCACCCGCCCCCCGCTGTGGGCGAGCCTTGGCAGCGGCGCGGGTATCGGCCTGCTGTCCGGGTTGACCGGCACCGGTGGCGGCATATTCCTCAGCCCGCTGCTGCTTTTCCTCGGCTGGTCCGAGCCACGCCGGGCCAGCGGGGTCGCCGCCCTGTTCATCCTGATGAACTCGATCTCGGGTCTTGCGGGCAATTTCTCGAGCGTGGGGCGACTCCCCCCCGAGCTCCCCTGGTTCATCGTCGCAGTGATCGGCGGCGCAGTGATCGGTACGCGCCTTGGCGTGTCGCGGTTGCCAACGCCGCGCTTGTTTCAGGCGCTAGGGGTCGTGCTGATGATTGCCAGCGGAAAGCTGCTGCTGACCTAAGTGGTTATACGGTTCCCAGCCACGGGGCAATACGGTCCAGCCCCAGCAGCGCGTCATAGTCCGTCCTTGGCCGGACGATCGCCCACTCCCCGCCGTTCACCAGAACCTCCGGGACCAGCAACCGCGAGTTATAGGTGTTGGCCATCGTCGCGCCATAGGCTCCTGCGGTCAGGAACAGGATGAGGTCACCCTCAGCCAACGGCGTAAGCGCGCGGCCCATTGCGAAGGTGTCGCCGGTTTCGCATATCGGACCGACCACATTGGCCATCATCCTGCCAACGCGGGGGCGGACGGCGCGGATGTTGTGCCAGGCGTCGTAGAGGCTAGGGCGCATCAGGTCGTTCATCGCAGCGTCGGCGACGATGAATTTCGTCGAGGTGCCGTCCTTGATGCGGATGATCCGGCTCACCAGCACGCCGGCATTGCCGACGATCAACCGGCCGGGTTCAAACATCAGCCGGACGTTCCAGCCTTTGGTCACCCGGGCAACCATCGTGCCATAATCCGCCGGGGAGGGCGGTGCTGGCAGGTCGGGGTCATAGGGAATGCCAAGGCCACCGCCGAGGTCGGCGCGGTCGATGCTGTGGCCAGCAGCCCGAAGGTCCGCAATCAGCTCGCCGACCCGGGTGAATGCCTGTTCGAGAGGTGCAAGACTGGTCAGCTGGCTCCCGATATGCAGCGCGATCCCGCAGGCATTGAGGCCGGGGAGGGCGGCGGTGGACGCAAAGGCCGTCGCTGCGCGGGCGAGCGGGATTCCGAACTTATTCTCGGCCTTGCCGGTCGAGATTTTGGCATGGGTCCCGGCATCAACGTCAGGGTTGATCCGCAAGGTGACATCGGCGGTCCGGCCAAGCGTCGCTGCCACGGCTGACAGGTCGGCCGCCTCGGGCTCTGACTCGATGTTGAATTGGCCAACGCCTGCAATCAACGCCTCCGCCATCTCTTCGCGGGTCTTGCCAACGCCCGAAAAGATGATGCGGTCAGGCAGCACGCCCGCCGCCAGCGCGCGCTTCATCTCGCCGACAGAGACGACATCGGCTCCCGCGCCGAGCCGTGCGAGTGTGGCGATGACGCTGAGGTTGGGATTGGCCTTCACGGCATAGGCAACCTGCGCGTCGAGGCCCGCCAGGGCCTGGGTAAACACCCGGTAGTGCCGTTCAATCGTTGCGGTCGAATAGCAATAAAACGGCGTGCCAACCTCTGCGGCCAACAGCTCCAGATCGACGTCCTCGGCATGGATGACGCCATTTTTCAGCGCGAAATGATCCATCAGCCGGGCGGGGGCAAATCGAATTTGTCGTCAGCGCGCGGCTTGGACCGCCGCACCGGATCATCGGCACGCGTCGGTTCGGTCTGCGGCGGCGGAGTCAGCAGCTGGTCGGTGGTTGGGGCGGTCGTCGCGCCGTAGGGTGTTGGCACCGGGGTCGTGCCGGCCGGTCGGGCAAGCGGCCCTTTGGCACCGCAGGCCGCCAGCAGGACGAGGCCGCAGATGAGGATCGGCCGTGTCATGGTGCGCCCCCAATTTCCTGCCTGGCATCTTTGATCCGTGCCCGGACCTGATCCGGTGCCGTGCCACCAAAACTGCGCCGACTGGCGACCGAGGCTTCCACCGTCAGCACCGCAAACACCGAGGCATCGATCCGGCTGTCAATCGACCGGAGCGCGTCCAGAGGCAGGTCAGCAAGGCCGCAGTTCGCTGCCTCGGCGGCCTTTACCGCGCGCCCGGTGATGTGATGCGCCTCCCGAAAGGGCACCCCACCTTCCCGAACCAGCCAATCGGCAAGATCAGTCGCGGTGGAGAAGCCCATTGTCGCGACGCTCCGCATCCGCTCGGCGTTGAAGGTCATGGTTTCCACCATGCCGGTCATCGCGGTCAGGCACAGCGCCAGCGTATCATGCGCGTTGAACACCGGGACCTTGTCGTCCTGCATGTCCTTGGAATAGGCCAGTGGCAGGCCCTTCATGATGATGCCGAGCCGCTGGAGCGCAGCGAGGAATAGTCCGGCCTTGGCGCGGACCAACTCGGCTGCATCCGGGTTGCGCTTTTGCGGCATGATTGACGAACCGGTCGACCAAGCATCCGGCAGTGTGACAAAGCCGTAAGGCTGGCTCGCCCAGATGATGATCTCTTCGGCGAGCCGCGACAGGTGCAGGCCGGTTTGCATTGCAGCCGACAGGAATTCGAGCGCAAAGTCCCGGTCCGACACGCTGTCCAGCGAATTTGCGGTCGGGCGGTCGAAATCCAGCGCACGGGCCGTCGAATCGCGATCAATCGCAAAGCCGGTACCAGCCAACGCCGCGCTGCCCAGCGGGCATTCGTTCAAGCGCTTGCGCGCGTCGGCGAAACGGCCGCGGTCGCGGCGCGCCATCTCGACATAGGCCATCAGATGATGGCCGAGCGTGACAGGCTGGGCGATCTGGAGATGCGTGAAGCCGGGCATCACGGTCCCGGCATGTTCGTCAGCCCGGACCAGCAGGGCGCGGGTGAATGCCACGAGCCCGGCATCGACGGCATCGATGGCATCGCGGACCCAAAGCCGGAAATCGGTTGCGACCTGATCATTGCGTGACCGTGCGGTGTGCAGGCGGCCGGCATCGGGGCCGATCAGCTGCGCAAGTCGTGTTTCGACGTGCATGTGGATGTCTTCGAGCGCCAAATCCTCGACCAATCCACCGGCCGCATATTCCGCTGCGATCACGTCCAGCCCGCCAAGAATTGCCTGTGCCGAGGCGGCGTCAATCACGCCGGTGTCGCGCAGCATCGCAGCATGGGCCTTCGATCCGGCGATATCCTGTTGCCACAACCGCTTGTCGAACGGGATCGAGGCGTTAATGTCGCGCATCACCGCCGACGGGCCGTCGGCAAAGCGACCGCCCCACAGCTGATTGGACCCGGATTTGCGCGCGTCGATCGTCATTCTCCTTGCCGCCCCCCTATTGATGGCCAGCGGTGTATCCGAGGGCAGTACGCAAAAGCCAAAGGGGTCGCAACCGTCGACGGTGCGGACCATCGACAGATCCCATGCAGGACAATTGGTCCCGAGCGTGGCGTTGGAAGCGAGGGGGGGCGAAATCCGGCGGCTGTCAGGCTTTGCCGGCAAGCCGCTGCTGGTCAATTTGTGGGCTACCTGGTGCGCGCCGTGTGTTGCTGAAATGCCAGCGCTTGATCGACTGGCATTGACCTCGAAGGGGCGGCTGACGGTGCTTGCGGTCAGTCAGGACCTTGAGGGCTGGCGTGCGGTCGATGGCTTCTTCCGCCCTGGCCGGTTCAAGTCGCTGGCTCCACTGCTGGATCAGCCGAATGATCTGGCGCTGGCGGTCGGTGCAAAGGGGCTGCCGATGACCCTGCTCTATGACGCGCGAGGCCGGGAGGTATGGCGGGCCAATGGTCCGATGGAATGGGACTCAGCGGCTGCGGCAAAACTGCTCGGTCTGTAGGACTACATCTCACCACGGGCGCGGCGGATGGCGCGCCATTTCGCGACATTGGTGTTCTGTTCGCCGAGCGTGTTCGCAAAAGCATGCCCGCCGCTGCCGTCCGCGACAAAATACAGGGCCTTGGTCGGTGCGGGGTCGAGCACGGCGGCGATGCTCGCCCGGCCTGGGTTGGCAATCGGCCCAGCGGGAAGGCCGGGCTTCAAATAGGTGTTATAGCCGGTGTCGCGTCGCAATTCCGACCTCCGGATGCGGCGGCCGAGCGCTTTGCCTTTGGTAATCGGGTAAATGACTGTCGGGTCAGCATCGAGCTTCATGCCGATTCGCAGCCTGTTGGAATAGACACCCGCCACGGTCCTGCGTTCGGAAGCTTTGCCGGTCTCCTTCTCGACAATGGACGCCAAAATGATGGCCTCCCGGGGCGTCTTCACGACAGTCGTTGGCTTGCGGGCCCGCCAGAGTTCGGCGAGCGTTCGAGTCATGGCGACCTGCATCCGTAGCTGGACTTTGGCCCGCGGTTCATCCCGTTCGAAACTGTAAGTGTCGGGCAAAATACTGCCTTCGGCGGCGACCGGCGCGGTTCCCGTCAGTCCGGGCTTGGCCATCAGACGTTCGTGCACCAGGACTGATGGCACCCCTTCGGGGATCGTGATTTTGTATTGCAGCGCTTCGCCGCCCTGCAGCAGCCGCAGGATCGCAGCCGCGCTGGCATGCGCCGGGATCCGGTATTCGCCATATTTTACCGGCGCCTTGGATCCAAACTCCCCGGCAAGTCGACGAAACAGTCCGGCGCTGCGAATCACGCCGGCCTTTTCCAGCGCATAACTTGCCCGAGCCAGCGAACTGCCGCGTTCGACGGTGACGGTGACCGGCGTGTCGGATGGGCCTGGCCCGCGCCA
Source organism: Sphingosinicellaceae bacterium (assembly GCA_043759675.1). Taxonomy (GTDB): domain Bacteria; phylum Pseudomonadota; class Alphaproteobacteria; order Sphingomonadales; family Sphingomonadaceae; genus JADCGM01. Next base: position 6,065 of record JAYVLC010000295.1, on the reverse strand, counting down.
CGCGAGGCCGACAAACGCGACAACGACCAAAAGCGCCGCGACCGCAAAGAGGAAGAGTTTCGACTTCACGGCCGCGTTGTACCGATCAGACGGCTGTCAGCACCAGTGACGCGTTGGTGCCACCAAAGCCAAAGCTGTTGTTCAGCGCTGTCTTGATTTTGCGCGGCTTGGCTTCGTTGGGAACCAGATCGACGCCGAGGCAACCGTCGGACGGATTCTCGAGATTGATCGTCGGCGGTGCGACTTGATCACGAATAGCGAGCAGGCAGAAAATCGCCTCCACCGCCCCGGCCCCGCCAAGCAGATGTCCGATGGCCGACTTGGTTGATGACATTGAAACGGTATCGATCGCACTGCCAAATAAACGGCGGACCGCGCCAAGCTCGATCTCGTCGCCAAGCGGTGTCGAGGTGCCGTGCGCGTTGATATAGTCGATGTCGCACGGCGATATGCCGGCGCGCTTCAACGCGTTGGTCATCGACCGAAAACCGCCCTGACCCGATTCGTGCGGCGCAGTGACGTGATAGGCATCGCCGGTCAGACCATAGCCGACGACTTCCCCATAGATTTTCGCGCCACGCTTCTTGGCATGTTCATATTCCTCAAGCACGACGACTCCAGCCCCTTCTCCCATCAGGAAGCCATCGCGCGCCTTGTCATAGGGACGGCTGGCCCGCCACGGTTCGTCGTTGAACGCCGTCGACAATGCATGCGCCTGGGTGAAGCCAGCGATTCCAAGGGGGCAAATCGCGCTTTCCGCCCCGCCTGCAAGCATCACATCGGCATCGTCGAGCGCGATCATTCGTGCTGCGTCACCAATCGAATGCGCGCCGGTCGAACAAGCCGTCACCACAGCGTGGTTCGGACCGCGCAGGCCATATTTGATCGACACCTGGCCCGACACAAGGTTGATCAGTCGGCCATGGACGAAATGCGGCGAGACACGGCGCGGGCCGCGTTCGTGCAGCACGATCGATTCTTTCTCGATGCCCGGCAGGCCGCCGATACCCGAGCCGATCGAGACGCCGACCCGGTAGCTTTGTTCCTCGGTCAGATCACCAAGACCGGAGTCTTCATAGGCCTGGCCGGCCGCATCGATACCGAACTGGATGAACAGATCGACCTGGCGCTGGACCTTGTGATCGACCCGTTTTGTGACGTCCCAGGTGCCGTTGCTGCCGTCGCCATTTTTGACTTCAGCCGCAATCTTGCATTTCCAATCGTCGCCCGACGCATCGAACCGCGTCAAAAGCCCGGCGCCTGACCGGCCAGCAAGAATGTTCGCCCAGGTCGTATCAACATCGCCGCCGAGCGGCGTCACGAGCCCAATTCCGGTCACCACCACGCGGCGCATCGGCGAGTCTCCTTTAATTCAATGCAAAACGGCTCCCCGGCACCGCCGGAGAGCCGTTTTGGCGGTCATTCACGTACGCGCCCGATCAGGCAGCGCCATGTTCGTCAATGAAGCTGATCGCGTCTTTGACGGTCAGGATTTTCTCTGCGGCATCATCCGGGATTTCGACGCCGAATTCCTCTTCGAACGCCATCACGAGTTCAACAGTATCAAGGCTGTCAGCGCCCAGGTCGTCGATGAAACTTGCATCTTCGGTGACCTTGTCAGCCTCAACGCCCAGATGCTCTACAACGATCTTCTTTACGCGCTCTGCGACGTCGCTCATCGTGTGTCCCTTCATTGGTCCCTACCGGGTCGATCTTGCCGATAACCCCGTCCGGAAAGGCTGGCAAGGCCCGTATCGGTTTGCAGCCTCAGATCATCGCCATCCCGCCATTGACGTGGAGGGTGCTGCCGGTGACATAACCAGCCTCGCGGGAGGCCAGATAGACGACCGCGGCTGCAATTTCATCGCCACTGCCCATGCGACCTGCCGGGATTCGGGCATTTAACGCCGCTTTCTGGGCGTCCGGCAAGCCGTCGGTCATCGCAGAGGTGATAAATCCGGGGGCAACGCAATTCACCGTGACATTGCGGCTGGCGACTTCCTGGGCGAGGGCCTTGGACATGCCGATCAGTCCGGCTTTCGAGGCGGCATAGTTTGCTTGGCCCGGATTGCCCGTCACGCCGACCACCGAGGTAATGCTGATGATCCGGCCGAACCGGGCCTTCATCATCGGTTTCAGCGCCGCGCGGCACAGCCGGAATGCGGCTTCGAGGTTGACGCGGATCACTGTCTCCCACTCCTCGTCCTTCATCCGCAGCGCGAGATTATCGCGGGTGATGCCGGCATTGTTGACGAGAATGTCGAGCTGTCCGAATGCCGCTACGGCGGATGGGACCAACGCATCAACTGCGGGGCCATCGCCAAGATTGCACGGCAGAATGATTGCATCGCCACCGATTTCGGCGGCAACAGCTTCAAGCGCGTCGGCACGTGTTCCTGACAGCGCAACGCGGGCTCCCTGCGCCGCAAGCGCTCGTGCAACCGACGAACCGATGCCACCCGATGCTCCCGTTACCAGTGCTGTCATCCCGCTAAGATCGAACATGGAAATATTTCCTTCGCAGTAACCCCCCGTCATCCTGACGAAAGTCAGGACCTCCCTTCGGGAAGCGGCTAAACCCGACGAGTTCCTGACTTTCGTCAGGATGACGGGGGTTCAGCCTACAGCGTCGCCAGCAACGCCTCAACATCTGCCATCGAGACCAAACTTAGATTGGCGGCTTCCGGCTCGATCCGCTTGATCATCGGCCCGAGCACCTTGCCGCCGAACTCGACGAATCGGGTGACGCCAAGCCCGGTCATCGCCGAGACGCTTTCACGCCATCGCACCATGCCGGTGACCTGTTCGACCAGCAGCTGGCGGATTTTGTCGGCTTCGGTCACCGGACCTGCGGTGACATTTGCGATCAACGGCACAACCGGCCCGCGCAGCACTGCGATGGCCAATGCAGCAGCCATCGCGTCGGCGGCGGGCTGCATCAGAGCGCAGTGGAATGGCGCTGACACCGGCAGCAGGATCGCGCGCTTGGCCCCACCAGCCTTGGCGATTTCGATGGCGCGCTCGACAGCCGCCGTGTGGCCCGACAGCACCGCTTGCCCCGGTGCATTGTCATTGGCGACCGCACAGATTTCGCCTTCGGCAGCGTGTTTGGCGGCGGCCTGCGCCGGGGCCAGGTCCATGCCAAGCAACGCCGCCATCGCACCGACACCAACCGGTACGGCGGCCTGCATCGCCTGCCCGCGCAATTTCAGCAGGCGTGCGGTGTCGGCAAGCGTCAGCGATCCGGCGGCGCACAGAGCGCTATATTCGCCCAGGCTATGCCCGGCGACGAATGCCGCCTTGTCAGCGACGCGGACGTTGCCTTCCCGCTCCAGCACCCGCAGCATAGCCATCGCGACCGCCATGATCGCTGGCTGCGCATTCTCGGTCAGTGTGAGGTCAGACTCGGGCCCGTCGAACATCAGTGCCGACAATTTTTGGCCGAGCGCGTCGTCGACTTCCTCGAAAACCTCTCGTGCGACCGACGAGGCGTCGGCGAGCGCCCTGCCCATCCCGACAGCCTGACTGCCCTGTCCGGGAAATATGAAGGCGTTGTTCATGCAAGGAACTCCGGTCTCGTCGTCTGGCGAAGCGGCCTAAACCCGTGTCGCGACGTGCGCAAGCGACGCACGATTCCACCCCTTTGCGTCGCGCACACTTTCTACTAGTGTCGGGGCTGCTCTGGAACGGGCGTACGGGCTTTGCCGTGCATTCGTCAGCCAGCCGCTTCGTGGGGAATGGCATGCGACAGCGCCGTTCAAAACTTGGCTGCGCACTGACGAATGGCGGTTGGGGGCGTGCGCAGATGAACATTTGAAGAGGATGACCATGAAGCTTGTTTCCCGTCTTGCCGTCGCGGCTGTTCTTGCTGTCGCTCCCGCTGCGCTGCTCAACGCCCAGGCAATGCCGGCTGCGGTCGGAAAGCCGCTCCAGGAGGCTGCCAAAGCTGCTGCGTCCGGAAATAGCGGTAAGGCCATCGCCGAGGTCCAGAAAGCCCGTGCGGCAGCCACGACGCCCGAGCAGCGCGAAAAGGTCGGCCAGATGGCCGGCTATGTTTTCACCCGCGCGGGTCAATATGGCCGCGCCGCAGCCGAACTGGAAGCCGTCGGCGCACCAGCCGGTCAGCTTGCGCCGCTTTATTATCAGGCGGGCCAGTATGACAAGGCGATCGCCGCAGGCCGAAAGGCGGGCGGGCAAGGCCTGGTCGTTGCCGGTCAGTCGTACATCCGTCAGGGCAAATATCCGCAGGCGCTCGGGATCTATCAGCAGTTGGTGAAATCCAACCCCGGTAACCAGCGCTATCTTGAAAATCTGGCAGCCGCCCAGTTCAAGACCGGCAACAAGCAAGCGTATCTTGCGACCACTGAAAAGCTGATCCGCTTTGATCCGTCGCCGGCACGTTGGAAGGCGTTGCTGCTTGATCTGAAGCAGCAGCAGATGTCCCGCGAATCGAAGCTCGCGCTGTTTCACCTGATGAACACCACCGGTGCCATTTCGACCGCGGATGATTTCCAGGAATTCGCCAAGCTGGCAATCGTCGGAAGTCAGCCCGGTGCTGCGAAAAGCGCGCTCGATGCCGCAAAGGCTGCGAATGCGATCACCAGCAATGACCAAATGTCGTTGCGACTGTTGCAGGCAGCAGGCGAGAAGTCGATCGAGGCGAATGCGACGCTGGCGAAACTGCCGGGCACGCCTGCGGGCCGCTATCAGGCCGGTAACATCATGCTGGGTGGCGGCAACTATGCCGGTGCCATCGCTGCCTACAACGTCGCGATTGCCGGGAAGGAAAATTCCGAGCAGGCGACGGTGTTCAAGGGAATCGCACAAGTCCGCAGCGGACAGGCCGCCGCTGCGCGTGCGACCTTCCGGTCAGTACCAGATGGCGGCATGAAGGACATCGCATCATTGTGGGCGCTGTACGCCAGCACCAAGGGCTGACCGGTTCAACACATAACCAGGGTGGCGCAGTGTGGCTGCGCCGCCCTTTTTTGTGTCAGATGAACCCGAGGTTTCGTGTCGTGTAGTTCGTGATGTTGGGCAACACGGTCGCCAGATCGCTGGCTGCGACGCCGAACCAACTGGCCAGCGTCGCCGCATATTGATCGACCGCGATGCTCGGCAGCAGCCGACCCTGCCCGACATCGTCGGGGCCATTGTTGGCGACAGCCGGGGCTGACCCATAGAAGCGACGCCCGTTGACCGCCCCGCCGATCACAAAATGCATGCTGCCCCAACCATGGTCTGACCCATCGGTGTTGGAGACCAGGGTGCGGCCAAAGTCTGATGCCGTGAAGGCGGTGACGCGGTCGGCGATCCCGAGTTCGACGGTCGTATCGTAGAAGGCCCGCATTGCCGCCCCCACCCGTGTCAGCAGCGTGGAATGGGTGGCCACAAGGGTATCATGCGTGTCGAACCCACCGAGAGACGCGAAATAGACTTGCCGCTTTGCGCCGACCTCATTGCTGGTAGCGATCAGCCGGGCGATCAGCTTCAACTGGTCCGCGAGCGTGTTGCCGGCAGGGTAGACCGTGTTGATCGTCGGCGCACCTGCAAGTGCGGTGGTGACCTGGGTGTAGGCATCAAGCGAACGCTTGGTGACCCGGGTATGCTCATTCTCGAACAGGTGGGTTCGGGGTGCTGTGATCATCGAGCGTAGCGCGGTGTTGGCCGTGGCCGAACCGAACAGGGTCGCGGCATTGCTGTTGAGTGCCACCGGTCCTGCCGTCGTCACGCTGTACTGCACTGCCGACCGCCCGGTCAGGAAGACCGCATTGCCAGCGGCATTGATACAGGTCAGCGTGGAATTGCCATTGCCGGCCTGAAACAGATCGCCGATCCGTCCGCCCCAGCCCGAGGACGCGCCTTCGGTGTTGGAGGCCTGGAAATAGCTTTGCTGATCATTGTGCGAAAACAGCTTGGGCGGCAGGCGGACGCTGCCAGCCGAATACTGCGCCTTGGTGGTTGGTTGGACCAAGGTGCCAAGGTTGAGCATCACGGCGAGTTTCCCGGCATCGAACGGCGCGATCAGCGGCGCAAGTTCGGGGGCCAGCGCATATTGGCGGCCT
>JAYVLC010000294.1:0-2632 GCA_043759675.1 Sphingosinicellaceae bacterium | reverse complement strand
TCGCCCGCCAGCACGCTGGCTGAGATGCCGTGGGACGAGGTGGAGTAGCCGCCCCGGAAGCCGCCGCTGGTCGCCAGCGCGATCGTCGCGCGTCCCGCGCTCGCTGACCCGCCTTCCGAATTTGTCACGCCTGGAACCGCGCGAGCCGCGTCTTCGGCGGCAAGCGCACGGGACTTCAGCGTTTCAGCCGAAACATCATCAGGGTCATTTACGTCGAAGTCGGCAAATGGGCCGCGTGCCAACATGTCCTTCGGTGCGAGCCCGGCATAGGGGTCGTCGGGGGCCTGGCGCGCCATTGCGAGCGCGCGCTCCACCGCTGTCTCCAGCGCATCGGCCGACAAGTCCGATGTCGACACACTCGCCGATCGATTGCCTGCGAACAGGCGCAAGCCGATCTCTTGGCCTTCCGATCGACCGATATCCTCCAGGACACCAAGCCGAACGGAGATGCTGGTCGACGCGTCGCCGACATAGATTGCGTCGGCGGCATCGGCACCGAGGCGGCGGGCGTGGGCAAGGGCAGCGGACAGGCGATCGAGCGCGGCATCAACAGTGAACATGGGGCGGAGGTAGGCGGGCAGGCAGTTGGCGTCAACGCGCCGCATTCAACCGGCAAGCGCAAACGCCACAAACAGCAGTGCGCCGACCACCGAATTGCTGCGGAACAAGCGAAGCGCGTTGGCCGGGTCGGCTGGGCTGAGCGTGCGGACCTGCCATGCGAAGTGCAGGGCTGTGGGCATGAGCGCGACCGCAGCGACTGGCGTACCACCTGCAAGGATCGCCGCCGTCCACAAGCCGACCGCCGCCGCGTAGAAGATCGCTACAGCCGGACGAACCCGGGTGCCAAGGTGGCGCGCACTGGATTTGATCCCGGCCAGCGCATCATCGTCGATGTCCTGCAACGCGTAGAGTGTGTCGTAGCCCAGCGTCCAGAACAGCCCGCCCGCGTACAGCCATAGCGCAGGCGCAATGTCGCGACCTTCGATGACGGTATAGCCGACCAGCGCGCCCCAGTTGAACGTGAGGCCCAGCCACGCCTGTGGCCACCAGGTGATGCGTTTCATGAACGGATAGGCGGCAACGAGGCCGAGGCTCGCAAGGGCGACAAGCTGCGCCCGTGACGGCAACTGCACCAACACCGCAAGGCCAACCAGACTGAGCGCTGCCAGCCAGGCCGAGGCGGCACGAACCGACACACGCCCAGATGCTAGGGGGCGATCGCGCGTGCGTTCAACCTGCGCATCAAGATCGCGGTCGATAATGTCGTTGAACACGCAACCGGCACCGCGCATCGCGACCGCACCAATGCCCAGCAACAGCAAAACGCCGGAATGGCTGGGCAGGCCACCGGCAAGCGCCAGACCCCACGCACACGGCCAAAACAACAGCCACGTCCCGATCGGTCGATCAAGGCGCGCCAGTCGGGCGTAGGGGCGCATTGCCATCGGCAATTTCTCGACCCACGAACGGGTAACCGTATCCGGCAATAGGGTGTCGGTTTCCAGCGGTGGCGCAGTCATGCTAGCGGGAGGCCATGCGAGAGCCCTCCGAGTCAAGCGGCCCCAGGCTGTTCGTCGACCAGTTGCTCGGTCCGGGCGCGAGCTTTGCGCTGCCAGCGGCACAAAGCCACTATGTCAGTGGCGTCATGCGACTGAAGGTCGGCGACGCTTTGCGATTGTTCGATGACCGCACGGGTGAATGGGTTGCGCAGGTCACCGACACGGCTCGCAAAGCGGTCACCGTCCTGATCGAACGCCAGACCGAGACCCGCGAAACTGTCCCCGACCTCTGGCTGATGGCAGCACCGATCAAGCGCGGACGAATCGACTGGGTCGCCGAAAAGGCCTGCGAACTCGGCGTCGCCAGACTTGGCTTTGTGCTGACCCGCCGGACGGTCGTTGACCGAATGAACCTCGACCGCCTCCGCGCCCACATGATCGAAGCGGCGGAACAATGTGGTCGGACCGCTTTGCCGGAGCTGGCCGAACCTGTTGCGCTTCCAAAGCTTCTCGACAGCTGGCCGGACGGGCGCGCGCTGATTTTTTGCGACGAGGAGGGCGGCGCGCCGTTTCTCGATTCAATCAAGCCGGGTCCGGCCGCGATCCTGATCGGCCCCGAGGGCGGATTCGCCCCCGAGGAGCGCGACCGGCTGCGGGCGCACCCATCCGCCATTCGGGTCTCGCTGGGTCCGCGCATCCTCAGGGCCGACACAGCCGCCGTTGCTGCTATCACCTTGTGGCAGGCGGTGGCAGGTGACCTTCACTGAGCCTCACTCATTTCTGCGCTAGTACGAGGCCACGACGAAGACTATTGCGGCGGATATGAGCACCCGCACCACAGACATCGGCGATGCCGACCCAATTGAAACCCGTGATGACCTGATCTCTGTCTTCGAAAAGGGCTGCAAGCCCGCCGCCGACTGGCGGATCGGAACCGAGCATGAGAAGTTCGTCTACCGCAAATCCGATTGCGGCGCTCCGTCGTACGATGAACCCGGCGGCATTCGCGACCTTCTGGGCGAAATGACCAAATTCGGCTGGAAGCCGGTGATGGAGGGCGACACGGTCATCGCGATGGCCGGCAGCGATGGCGGCATCAGCCTTGAACCCGCCGGTCAGTTCGAGCTGTCGGG
>JAYVLC010000293.1:0-8188 GCA_043759675.1 Sphingosinicellaceae bacterium | reverse complement strand
GGTCGCTCATGCTTCGAGTTTCGCCCTTAAACTTAACAAGCCACGCCGGATCCAGCTCTTCATCGTGCCTTCTGGAACGCCGGCGCGCTCCGCAAGGTCTGCATAGGTTGCCCCTTCAAAAAACGCCGCCCGGATCGCAGCGGCTGCCCGCGGCTCGATCTCGGACAGCGCCTCGGCGAGGCGTCGTCCTTCCTCTGACGTTGACGCCACATCAAATGCGGACGGCGCGTCATCAGCGACCTCGGCAGCGTCGTCGAGTGGCCGGAGGTCCCGTTTGCCCCGTGCCCGGAACCGGTCGATTGCCCGGTTACGCGCGATGGTGGCAGCCCATGTGATCGGGCTGGCGCGGCTCGGGTCGAACTCGACCGCCTTCCGCCAGATCGTTACATAGACGTCCTGCAACACGTCCTCCGCGTCGCCGCGGTCAGCCAAGATACGGTAGACCACGCCAAATAGTTTCGCAGAGGTGGCTTCATAAAAAAACTTCAGGGCTGCACGGTCGCCGTCGGCAGCGCGCATCAGCGCGGCTGCAAGGTCTTCGCGCGTACTCATTGCGGCAATTGCCCGGTGCGGATCGGCCCATCGGCGCGACCATGCACGAATTGATCGACATAGGGGTTCCCGCTCGCGTCAATCTGATCGCGCGGACCCTCCCAAATGATCTTGCCCTGGTACAGCATGCCGACACGATGCGCGATTTTTCGCGCCGACGCCATATCATGTGTAATTGTCAGCGCCGTGATGCCCAAATCACGCACTAGCTCGACGATCAGGTCGTTGATCACATCGGCCCGGATCGGATCGAGGCCGGTGGTTGGCTCGTCGAAAAAGATGATCTGCGGCTTTGCAGCGATGGCGCGGGCCAGTGCGACGCGCTTCTGCATCCCGCCTGACAGTTCGGCAGGCCGCAGGTTTGCGACCTCGGCACCCAGCCCGACGCGCGCCAGCGTTTCAATCGCCAGATCGCGCATCGCTGAACCCGCCGGGCCACCCCGGGTCAGCGCAAAGGTCACGTTGCGCCAGACCGACAACGAATCGAACAATGCGCCGCCCTGGAACAACATGCCAAACCTGGCCCGGTGGGCGCCAAGGGCCCGGCCGCGCAGCCCGGTGACATTCTCCCCGTCGACAAAGACCGCCCCCTCTTCGGGTTGCAGCATCCCGAGGACGGTTTTGAGCATCACCGACTTGCCGGTCCCCGACCCGCCGATGACGACGAGGGATTCACCCGGCGCGACCGACAGGTCGATGCGGTCGAGGACAATCTTGTGGCCGAAGCGTTTGGAGACGCCGCGCAGCTCGATCTTCGGCGTCATGACCCGAACACGATCACGGTGATGATCAGATTGGCCAGCAGGATCAGGATGAAGGCGCTGACGACGGCATTGGTGGTCGCCCGCCCGACGCCTGCCGCGCCGCCGTTCGAGTGAAAGCCATTGTAGCAGCCCATCAGCGCGATGATGAACCCGAACACCCCGGCCTTGACCATCGACGATGCGACATCATCCCATTCGAGATAGCGGCGGGTGATGTTGAGATAATTGGCCCCATTGAAGCCAAGGCGGGCGGTACCAATGAGATAGCCACCGAGCACACCGATAATGTTGGCAATGAATACCAGCACCGGCATCGCCAGAGTCGTGGCGAGCAGTCGCGGGGCGATCAGATATTGGAACGGATCGGTGCGCAGCGTCGTCAGGGCATCAATCTGTTCGGTGACGCGCATGGTGCCAAGCTCTGCAGCCATCGCCGACGATACGCGACCCGCCACCATCAGCCCGCCAAGCACCGGGCCGAGCTCGCGGACAATCGCGATGACGGTTACCGCCGGGACGGTGCTTGCGGCGTTGAACCGGCTGCCACCGACGAAAATCTGCTGGGCGAGCGCTGCCCCGGTAAACAGCGCTGTCAGCCCGACAACCGGCAGCGACAAATAGCCAACGATCAGCAATTGTTCGAGGAAGCGTCCGCCGTAATAGGGCGGGGTCACAGCGCGCGCGACCGCCGTGCCGGTAAATCGCGCCAGCCGCCCGATCGCTGCGAGCGCACCGATTGCAAAACTGCCGATCGAAACCAGCAAGGCAAGGATTGGGGTCAAAATTACGATCATGTGTAGTCCCGCTGATAGCGGTGGCCCAAGCCTGTCAGCAACTCATATTGCGACAGGCCGGTCGCAGCAGCGGCAGACGGCAAGTCGAAATCAACCTCGACCCAGTCTCCCTCAGTGATGCCGGAGTCGGTGGCATCAATTGCGGTGAGGTCCATCGAAATACGCCCGAGGACGCGATGTCGACCGGCCCCGCCGCGCCCTCCCGAAAAAGCGCGGCGATAGCCGTCGGCGTAGCCAAGGTTCAATATGGCAACCCGCATCCCCCGGTCCGCCAGAAAGGTTGCGCCATAGCCAACACTGTCCCCCGCAGCGATCTGGCGAATCTGCACGACCTGCGCCTCGATCCGGGCGACCTGCGAGCCCGGCCCCGGCGTTCCGCCATAGAGCCCGATGCCCGGGCGGGTCAGGTCGAACGCATAGGCGGTACCGAGCGTCACGCCGCCGGAATTGGCAAGACTGCGCCGCTTGGCGGGCCAGTCAATCGCCGCGAACAGGGCGCGTTGCCGTTCGTTCATCGGACTTAGCGCCTCCTCCCCGCAGGCGAGGTGGCTCATCAGCGTTTCGACGTTGAGGCCCTCAACTAACGCGCCGTCCCGAACGGAGAGGCCAAGGCGGTTCATGCCGGTATCAACCATCACCTCACAGGGTCGGCCCGGCGCAGTGGCCCGCCACAATGCCACCTGCGCTGCGGTGTTCAGCACCGGAACCGCGTTGGTCTCCAGTGCAAACGGCAGGTCTTCGGTGCGGACGCCGTGGAGAACCGACAACCGCAACCCGTCGGCCAACGGCAGCAGCAACGCCGCCTCCGCCCAGGTTGCGACGAAGAAATCGCGGCACCCCTCCTGCGCCAGCCGATTGAGCGTCGCCTGTGCCCCCAGCCCGTACCCATCCGCCTTGATCGCCGCGCCGCAAGCCGCTGATCCCGACCGGTCCCGGAACCAGCGCCAGTTGGCAGCGAGCGCCTCCTGATCAATCGACAGTCGCAAGGGGGGTGGCGGCACAGACAGCATATACCTGTCCTAGCGGCTCGGCTGCCCAAGGCAAAGTCGCCGGTCGTGTCTCGGTTCGAATTTGCTGCATACGCTTTCTGACCGAGTACGGACCGTCAGCTTCCGGGGTGATTTGAAGAAAAAGCCGTCACGCAGCTTGCGACTACATCCACGCCGTTCAGCGTCGATCGATGATATCCTGAAACCCGTCGTTCAAATGCTTGGCCTGCTGATGGCAACGCGCCCAAACTCAGCCGTTCAACGACTCGATGGACGATCTCAAAAGCGGTCGTCTGGTCATGACCGCATAGAAGGTCCGCTGAACATCCGGAACCGGGACATTGCGTTGGTCCCTGAAAACTGGACAGGTGTGAAGCTATTCCCGATCCGCAGAGGAATCTGACCCTAGCTTAACTTCGCCGCCAAACTGTCCAAACAGGCGGGACCACCTCACTTAAAGGTCATCCCACGAGGAGAGACGGTTCTTCCTGCGGACGAAGCGATACCAGAGCGCCATGCTCAGGCCGAACGCCAAGCCTGCCAGGGTTGAAATGAGCACTTGCCCCGAGATCGACACCGCCTGAGCGCGCCACTGGACAAGGTGCATGAAAACACCCCACGTCACGGCAAAGTATATAGCTGACGAAACGGCCATTTTGCCGAACGGCACATAATAGGGCGGGCGCTGCTTGAAGCCCATCTTCCGGCTTAGCCTCAGAGAAGGAGGCACCCCGTTCCAGCCCCGGACGCCAGCATTGTTTATTTCTGCAACCGCGGCGTCGAACTTTCGTGCATAATCTGCCTGCCTCATTCCCCGTTTTCCTACTCGCGCTTGCGGTGCGACCGCTACCAGAACCAGGAAAACCTAAATGGGACAGAGAAATCAATCAAGCGGACGCGCGCTTGTTTGGCCATCGAAGGGCTGCGGCCATTGGATTCCAACGTCCGCCCCTTGATGAAGCAGGACTGGCCCATCCCCCAGCCGCCGTGGCCCTTGACCTTTGCGTCCGGGTGGTTATACGGCCCGCTTCCGCGCAGGGCCTTGGTCATGTGCGTAAACCGTCCGAGATTGCGGGTGTCCTTCGGGACCTAAGCCGACACGGCCTGCATGAGACGGGGATAAGTTTTTTCCGGATGCGCCGTGTGACGGCGAGTTCCGGGGTCTCAGGCGCGTGCGACTGTTGTCGCGGGCTTTGGACGACCATCCCTCGGACGAAATTGTGGACGCTGTTTCGGTGCCTTTGCGGGCATCGAACGGCATGAGGAGTAGAGCATGGATAGAGCTGAGAAAAAACAGCTGGTTGCCACGCTTTCGCAAGTCTTCTCCGATGCGTCGGTGGTCGTCGTGACGCGTAATCACGGCCTTACCGTCGCCCAGGTCAATGACCTGCGGGGCAAGATGCGCGCAGCGGGTGCCAGCTATAAGGTGGCCAAAAACCGCCTGGCTCGGATTGCGCTCGAAGGCACAGACTATAGCGCGATCAGCGATCTGCTGGTCGGGCCAACTGCCCTTGCAACGTCGGCCGATCCGGTCGCCGCAGCCAAGGCAGCCGTCGATTTCGCCAGGACCAACGACAAGTTGGAAATCGTTGGCGGCGCGATGGGGTTAACTGTCCTCGACGTGGATGGGATCAAAGCACTGGCAGCCCTGCCGTCGTTGAATGAACTGCGTGCAAAGATCGTCGGCCTCGTACAGGCGCCTGCGACCAAGCTTGCGCAGCTCACCAGCGCACCGGCCGGCAAGCTTGCCCGGGTGTTTGCCGCTTATGCAGACACGGCGCAGGCCGCGTAATTACCGACATCAATCGTTTGAGATACCAGGAGAAATATCATGGCTGACCTGAACAAAATCGTCGAGGAGCTTTCGGCTCTGACCGTCCTCGAAGCTGCAGACCTTGCAAAGCTGCTTGAAGAAAAGTGGGGCGTATCGGCTGCTGCTGCTGTTGCCGTTGCTGGCCCGGCTGCTGCTGCCGGCCCTGCGGTTGAAGAGAAGACCGAGTTCGACGTCATCCTGACCGGCGACGGCGGCAAGAAGATCAACGTCATCAAGGAAGTCCGCGCCATCACCGGCCTTGGCCTGACCGAAGCAAAGACGCTGGTTGAATCGGCGCCAAAGGCCATCAAGGAAGGCGTCAACAAGGCTGAGGCCGAGAAGGTCAAGAAGCAGCTCGAAGACGCCGGCGCGACCGTCGAACTCAAGTAAGCTTTACAGCTTCACGACGAATCAGGGGCGGCTCCGTAAAGGGGCCGCCCTTTTTCGTGTCAGGCATCATAGCGAAACAGGGCGGGATAGTTGCGGGCACCGTGGACAACGGTGAGGATGATGACATGCGTTTCCAGCACCTGATAGAAAATCAGGTATCTTCGCCAGGATCGCTTCCGGACGTTTGCAGCCTCGATCCCTTCTGCCACCGGATAGGCAAGCGGATTATCCCCGAGCGATTCGCACACCTGCCGCAACTCGCGGATGAAACTGGATGCCCGGACGGGATTGTCGGCGGCGATAAAGTCACCGATTGCAGTCAGATCGGCCTTGGACCTGCCGGTGTAGCGGACATTCACGGGTGCGCAGCTGCGGCCAGTGCGTCATATTTGCGCTCGAGTTCGTCAAACACGTCATCCGCGCCATGGGTCCGACCGGCGTTCGAGTCGGCAATGCCCTCGTCAAGCCTGGCGTTCAGTATGGCGAGCTGCGCCTCCCGCTCCTGCACCAGCCGAACGCCGGCGCGCAGCACTTCGCTCCGCGAACCGTAGCGTCCGACGCTGACAAGCTGATCGATAACGCCGTCAAGATTGCTGCCAAGATTCACGCTGCTGGGCATGGGGCACCTCCGACCCGCACCATAGACGCCAGATAATTATTATCAACCGCTCCGGCTGCGCGGTTGCCGCCGACGGTCAGGTCCGGGTCCACTTGCCCGGGCGGTTCAGATTATTCTCCTCTCGACATACCACCCTCTCGTCCCTATATCGCGGTCACGAATTCATCGGCACTGGGCTGTTTCAGCTTGGCACCGGCTGTCTCGGCCTTTCGGGAAATGGCTCTGCGTTGCGCACGGGGTCGGACGGATAGGGGGCCAGGAGGCAGGGTTTTACGACGCATCGGACTGTGGCTCTCCGGGTTGGAGGGGCGCAGTTTTTTGCGTCGTTTTTGCGTTTTCGACAGGGATTTCAAGGCTGCCGCCTGCACCGGGCGACGGCATGGCAGACTTTTTCGAGGGTAAATTTTCATGGCCACCCAGGCGATGTCGTTCATCGGCAAAAAGCGTATCCGCAAAAGCTTCGGCAAGATCGGCGAAGTTGTGCAGATGCCGAACCTCATCGAGGTTCAGCGCGAATCCTATGAATTGTTCCTGCGCTCGCGTCCCGCCGACGGCTATGTGTCGGGTCTGGAAAAGACGCTGAGGTCGGTGTTCCCGATCCGCGATTTCGCCGGAACCTCGGAGCTTGATTTCGTGCACTACGAACTCGAAGACCCGAAATACGACATCGACGAGTGCCGCCAGCGCGGCATTACCTATGCAGCGCCGATGCGCGTGACGCTGCGCCTGATCGTGTTTGAAGTCGATCAGGAAACCGAAACCCGCTCCGTGCTCGATATCAAGGAGCAGGACGTTTACATGGGCGACATGCCGCTGATGACGCCGAACGGCACCTTCGTCGTCAACGGTACCGAGCGCGTGATCGTCAGCCAGATGCACCGCAGCCCGGGCGTGTTTTTCGATCACGACCGCGGCAAGACCCACGCGTCGGGCAAATTCCTGTTTGCCGCGCGCGTCATTCCGTATCGCGGTTCGTGGCTCGATTTCGAGTTCGATGCCAAGGACATCGTCAACGTCCGGATCGACCGCAAGCGCAAGCTGCCGGTGACAACGTTGCTGTACGCGCTCGGCATGGACTCCGAAGAGATCATCAACGCGTTCTACGGTCGCGTCGTCTGGGTCCGGGCCAAGGACGGCTGGAAAGTTCCCTACGAGTCCGAGCAATGGCGTGGGACCAAGCCGACCTTTGATGTCGTCAACGGCGCCACCGGCGAAGTGGTATTCCCGACCGGCCTCAAGATCACGCCGCGCGCTGCCCGCAAGGCGCAGACCGATGGTTTGACCGAATTGCTGATCCCGACCGACGAGATTTTCGGGCGCTTTGCCGCCTTCGATCATATCAACGAAGCAACCGGCGAGATCTACACCGAGGCCGGCGATGAGATGACAGCCGAGAATCTCGAGAAGCTGGACGGTGCCGGTTATGACCGCATTGAGCTGCTCGACATCGACCATGTCAATGTCGGTGCCTGGATCCGCAACACGCTGATGGCCGACAAGGTCGAAGAGCGGGATCATGCCCTGAGCGAAATCTACCGCGTCATGCGCCCCGGCGAGCCGCCAACGCGCGAGACAGCCGAATCGATGTTCGGCGGGTTGTTCTTTGACCCGGACCGCTATGATCTGTCCGCCGTTGGCCGCGTCAAGATGAACATGCGCCTTGAGCTTGATGCCGAGGACACGTTCACGACGCTCCGCAAGGAAGACATATTGTCGGTCATCAAGACGCTGGTCGATCTGAAGGACGGCAAGGGCGAGATCGACGATATCGACAACCTCGGCAACCGCCGGGTCCGGTCGGTCGGCGAGTTGCTGGAAAATCAGTACCGCGTCGGGCTGCTGCGTATGGAGCGCGCGGTCAAGGAGCGCATGTCGTCGGTCGATATCGATACCGTCATGCCAAACGACCTGATCAACGCCAAACCGGCGGTGGCGGCTGTCCGCGAATTCTTCGGATCGTCACAGCTCAGCCAGTTCATGGATCAGACCAACCCGCTGTCGGAAGTCACCCACAAGCGGCGCGTGTCAGCGCTCGGGCCGGGCGGACTGACGCGCGAGCGCGCCGGCTTTGAAGTCCGCGACGTCCACCCGACGCATTATGGTCGCATCTGCCCGATCGAGACGCCGGAAGGCCCGAATATCGGTCTGATCAACAGCCTGGCGACCTTTAGCCGGGTCAACAAATATGGCTTCATCGAGACACCGTACCGCAAGGTCATCGACCACAAGGTCACCGACGATGTCGTGTATCTGTCGGCAATGGAGGA
>JAYVLC010000292.1:0-3171 GCA_043759675.1 Sphingosinicellaceae bacterium | reverse complement strand
CGGCCGAGAAGACTCGAACTTCCACGGGCTTTCGCCCACAACGACCTCAACGTTGCGCGTCTACCAGTTCCGCCACGGCCGCACGTGTAAGCAGGTAAGGCATACCCGCCGATCTGGTGAGGGGCGGGCTATACCCAAAGCGTTACCGCTTCGCAACACGTCGTTGATCGAAGTTTGGCGTGTGCACAGACAGGCTGGGGTTTCGGGTGAAGCTGCGCTAGGGCGCGCCGATGTCTGATGTTGCCCAGCCCCTGCGCGCCGAGTCCGGTCGCCTGCTCAATCTGGCCTGGCCGATTGCGTTGACCCAGCTGCAATGGATCGTTCTCAATGTCATCGACGTGGCGATGGTCGGGCATGCCTCGACGCTGGAGCTGGCCTATTTCAGCGCCGGGCGGATGGGCAATTGGGTGGCGCTCATCGTCGGCATATCGGCGTTGTCAGGGGTGCAGGTCTTCACCGCCCGGGCCGACGGTGCAGGCGACAAGGCTACCTGCGGGTCGGTGTTCCGGCAGGGGATCTTGCTGGCACTGGTGATGGGCCTTGGCATGTTGATTCCCACCCTGCTGTTCGCGCGAACACTGCTTGACGCATCGGGAGTTCCGCCGGAGCTCGCCGGAGGCGGCGCGGTGGTATTGCAGGTGATGGCGCTGAATTTTCCGGGTGCGTTCCTGCTCGTGGCGGCCAGCCTGTACCTTGAGGGCCTGAGCCGCCCGCGGGTCGCGTTGATGACCGCGCTGCTGACATTACCGCTCAACATTGTCGCCAACGGCTTTCTGGTGTTCGGCTGGTGGGGCGCTCCGCAGCTGGGGGCAGCAGGCGCGGCGGTTGGGACGTTGTTTGCCAACACCGTGGGTGTCGTCATCCTGATGACCTATATTCGCGTCACCCGCCCGCAGGACTGTCGCGGCTGGCGCACGGCATGGCCTGAGGGGCAGGAGCTACGCCGTTTCGCTCTGGCACCCGGCTTGGCGTCGGGCCTTGAGAATATGGGATTTGCGGTGCTGATCGCATTGTCGACCCGCGTCGGCGCGGCGACCGCCGGGGCGTTTCAGGCGATGCTGTCGGTGCATGTGCTGACGATGACACTTTCGGCCGGATTGGCTTCGGCGGCAGCGGTCAGGATTGGCAACGCGATCGGCAGCGGGGAACCGCAGGAGATTGCGCGGCGCGGCTGGCTCGCTGCGGCGCTGACGATTGGCCTGACGTTGTCGTGGGGCGTGATCTACCTGCTGTTCGCGCCGCAACTCGCGGCCCCGTCGTCGCCCGATCCGGCGGTCATTGCCGCAACGGTGGTGATGCTCGGCATGATGGCGTGGTTCCTGTGGGCCGACGGGGTGCAGATGGTCATGGTGTTCAGCTTGCGCGCCGCAGGGGACCAGGTGGCGGCGGGCGTCATTCAGGTGACCAGCTATTTCGCGGTGATGAGTTTGGCGGGCGTTTTGCTGGTCGGGCCGATGGGTGCTGCGGGCCTCGCGCTGGCCATGGGGCTGGGATTGGCAACAGCGGCGGTTGCGGGCGCGGCGCGCTTTGCCTGGATTACGCGAAAACACTCCGGTTTGCTGGATCGCCTGCGCTCACAATGATCCGCCGACCGATGACTGGTTTGTCGATCAGCGCGTCAAGGTCCTCGTGCATCTGCGACAGGAAGCGCTCGCCACTGTCGAGTCGTCCGATCACGATGGCAAAGGCCGGACGGCCCTTGTCATGGATAACCGTAAAGGTTTCGACCGTGCCGCTGCCACTCGGCTTTTCAACCAGCGTCGGAGAGGGCATCGCGTCAACCCCGGCCTGATAAGTCACCGAATTGGTTCGGCCATTGTAGCCGGGTGTCGTGGTGTACACACCAAAGCTGTGCTTGGTCAGATACCCGCCGTTGGCAAACACAAAGGCGGTGCTGCCCGGTGCGGCGCGGCAGCGGGCGACGGCCTCGGCGATGCCGTGGGTGCTGTAGTTGTTGCCGGGGCCGCCAAAATAGGGGAGGCCGCCGGTCAGAGTCAGACCGCGCGGATCGTCATGCGCAATGCCGATGGCATCGGCGGCGATCTGCACAGCACTCGGGAAGCAGGAATAAAGGTCGATGTAGTTGAGGCTGGCGGCTGTCTGTCCGGCCTGCCGGAGCGCGTGGGCTGCGCCTATGCCAACGGCGGGCGAGGACCAATAGTTCACGCGGTCAGACACCAGATATTTCTCATGCGTGTCGGCGCTGCCGTGCAGATAGACACGCTTGTCCTGTGGAACGCCCAGTCGGTCGGCGGCAGCACTCGACATCAGAAGCAAAGCTGCTGCCTGATCAACAAACATGTTTGAATTCAGATATTTGGTATAGGGAAAGCCGATATAGCGATTGTCGTCGGTTGGGGTGATCAGTTCCTCGGCACTCCGTTCCACAGGGAGTGCGGAATAGGGGTTGGATGCGGCCACGCGCGTGAAGGGGGCCATCAGTGCGCCGACGGCTGCTCGGTGATCAATCGCTGAACGACCATAATGTGCGCCAAGGGCATTTTCGAACAGCGGATAGATAGTGACCGGCAACGTGATACCGTGCGCCAGCTCATGGCGTGAGAAGTACCAGGGGTCGCTAGCCCATTCTTCCGGCGTATCACCGCTGTCTTCGCCCCAGGGCAAGGCAATCCCGGCCTTTTGCGCCCGGGCTTGGCTGCGCAGCGGTTCGCCGCCGGCGATCAGTGCGACGTCGGCCTCGCCTTTGGCGATACGTTCGGCAAGCACATTGAGCACCATCTGCGGTGTGTTGCCGCCGAACGGTGGATAGATCAGCGACTGCGGCGTCGCGCCGATCCGCCTGGCTAAGCTGCGTGGTAGATTGGTGTAGTGGCCGAACGGTGAGCGAAACGCCCTACCGGTGTCCGCGAACATGCGGATAACGGCGATGGTGTCGATCGCTGCGGCGATATCGTGACCCCCTGAATCGGTCAGAGCATCTCTGGCAACCAATGCCATCATGTCAGGCGGTGCAAGGGCAGCCAGTGGATTGTCTTCGCGACTAGTATATTGGGCCACACCGACCAGGACCGGCGTACGGGGATCGATCATCTCACTCCTTTCCCTCTCCCCTTGAGGGAGAGGGCGACTTGTCGCCAGACAAGCGGGGAGAGGGAAGGCGGTGTTCCGAAGCCCCCTCTCGCGGGGGGGGGCGCGCCCCCCCCCCAACCC
>JAYVLC010000291.1:0-8095 GCA_043759675.1 Sphingosinicellaceae bacterium | reverse complement strand
CCAACGAACACCAGCAACAACACGATCGATGGCAGCGCCATCCGCTTGACGCGGGTGAAATGCTCAGCAAGTCCCCAACTGACCGCCGCGACCGAACCGGCTGCCACCCACGGCTCGAATTGCCCGCCGATGAAACCGACCGCGAACAACAGCAGCCCGACGGCGATCGTTACGAAAATATCATTGAAGCTGGTGATGAAGCGAAACTGTTCCTCGTCGGCCCCGAGCGTTGCCCGGTTCCGCGTCCGCACAAATTCGGTCAACGCATCGCGCTGTCCGGCTGTCAGCAACTTCGCTGCCACCGCCGCATCAAGATCTGCCTGTTCAATCATATCAGCCTCCCAAGGGTGGGAGTGTATTATACGATTAACACGGGTGCTGCAAGCTTAACCCATCAGTGCCATTGCACCCTGTGCCGATCCATTCTCCGGCACGATCTCGCCGTCCCGGTCGCCGACTTCGTCCCACCGGGCAGCGATCGCTTCGACGGTCATATCGTCGCCGTGGAGATGGATACCGCGGGTGATCGTCACATAGGTCCGTTCAAACCCGCCGCCGCCGGCGTTGAAGATCGCCTTGTTCGGGGCGTCTTCGCTGCACATGAACAGGGTCGCCGGGACGACGGTTGTCGGAGCCAGCCGGGCAAGCATTTCGGGCGGCATCAGGTCTTCGGTCATCCGGGTTGCAGCGACCGGTGCGATGGAGTTGCAGCGGACATTATATTTTGCGCCCTCAATCGCCAGCGTGTTCATCAAGCCGACAAGGCCCATCTTGGCGGCACCATAATTCGCCTGCCCAAAATTTCCGTACAGCCCGGTCGATGATGTCGTCATCACGATCCGGCCATAGGCCTGCGCCCGCATTATGTCCCAGACGGCCTTGGTGCAATTGGCAGACCCGGTCAGGTGCACGTCAAGCACCATCTGGAAGTCAGCCATCTCCATTTTGGCAAAGGTTTTGTCGCGCAGGATGCCGGCGTTGTTGATCAGGATATCAATGCGGCCCCATTTGGCCTTGGCCGCCTCGACCATCGCGGTGACCTCGGCAAAGTCGGTCACACTGGCGCCATTGGCCATCGCCTCGCCCCCTGCAGCAATGATTTCGTCAACCACGACCTGTGCCATCGCTGATGACCCGCCTGTGCCATCGCGCGCACCGCCCAGATCGTTGACTACTACTTTGGCCCCGCGTGCCGCGAGCGCCAGCGCATAGGCCCGGCCAAGGCCACCGCCTGCCCCGGTAACGATGGCAACACGGTTGTCGAAACGGATGGTCATGGGGGTCTCCTGATTTGGTGATCGGTAGCCGGATTAACGCCGCATCCGCACCCGTCAACCTGATGGCCGTGTCAGGGTAACAAATCAGGGCCTCCATTGATCACGGCGCTTGGCGAAACTCCGGCATGGGTTCATAGGCCGCGCATGATCCGCCGCCCGCGTCCGCTCGCCCTGTCCAACTGGCTGTTTCTGGTCAGCTTGCTGGTGTTCCTGATGGTGGTGATCGGCGGCATCACCCGGCTGACCGAGTCGGGCCTGTCGATGACGCGGTGGGAGCCGGTCAGCGGGATCGTCCCGCCGCTCGACGCTCCGCAATGGCAGGCGGAATTCGACAGCTACCGGGCAACGCCGGAGTATCAAAAGGTCAATCGCGGCATGTCGCTTGCTGCATTCAAATCCATCTACTTCTGGGAATATCTGCACCGGGCACTCGGGCGGCTGATCGGGCTTGCTGTCGCGGTCCCGCTCGTCTGGTTCGCGGTAACGCGCGCTGTCCCCCGGGGCTACGGCCCGCGACTGGTGGCGCTGTTGGCGCTCGGCGGGGCGCAGGGCTTCATCGGCTGGTGGATGGTCGCATCCGGCCTTGTCGATCGACCGGACGTGTCACACTTTCGGTTGGCGACCCATTTGTTGATGGCGCTGTTCATCATGGGGTTTGCGCTGTGGACAGCGCTGAGCCTGCGCGATCTCGCCCGGCCGCGACTGCCCGGTGGAGACCGCCCGCGCGGCTGGATATTGCCCTATTTCCTGCTACTGGCGGCCCAAATCACATGGGGGGCATTCGTTGCGGGCCTAGGTGCCGGATTTGCGTTTAACACCTGGCCGAAGATGGGTGATGACTGGGTCGCACCGCACGTGGTCGATACCCTCAGTGGCTCCCTGTGCGGACTGATCAACGATGCCGTGGCGGTCCAGTTCATCCACCGCTGGCTCGCGGTTGTCGTCGCGCTGTTCGCGCTGCATATTGCCGCAAAACTATGGCGGCACCGGGTCGGCCTACCGGCACTCGCGATGGGTTTGACCGTCCTGCTCCAATTCGGGCTTGGCGTTGCAACGCTGGTGAACGGGGTGCCGATCTGGCTCGGCGTTGCCCATCAAGCCGGCGGCGCACTACTGCTTGCCACATCGGTCTGGGCAGCGCATCGGGTGACACGGTAACATAATACCACCCCTCAAACCCACGCTTTTGCTTGACCTCCCCGCCCTGATCAGCCAAAAGCCCGCCGTTCCGGCAGGGTCAGCCCAGCCGGTTTTTTCGTTCCGCTAGGACCAACCATGAAAATGACCGTTTCGGCGAAGCCCGCCGAGATCGTGAAAAACTGGCTACTGATCGACGCCGAAGGGCTCGTCGTTGGCCGTCTTGCCTCGATCATCGCCAACCGCCTGCGTGGCAAGCACAAGGCGCTCTATACCCCGCATGTCGATTGCGGCGACAATGTCATCGTGATCAATGCCGACAAGGTGCGCTTCACCGGTCGCAAGCTGACGCAAAAGACCTATTATCGCCACACCGGCTATGCTGGCGGCATCAAGGAAATCACTGCTGACAAGGTCCTCTCGGGCCGCTTTCCCGAGCGTGTGCTCGAAAAGGCTGTCGAGCGCATGGTGCCACGCGGCCCGCTCGGCCGGGATCAGATGCGGTCTTTGCGCATTTTCAAGGGAACAGAACATCCGCATGTCGCGCAGAACCCGACGGTTCTCGACGTTGGCGCGATGAACCGCAAGAACAAGGTGGGTGCGTAATGGGTGACAATCGTCAGTCGCTGAGCGATCTCGCAGCGCTGTCCGGCGCAGAGCCGGTGGCACCTGCTGCCGATGGCCATGAAACTGCGGCTCCGCAGTCGGCGTTTGCAGCTCTTCAGGTTGCAACCCCACTCCGGGAACAGCAGATCGATGCGCAGGGCCGCGCTTATGCCACCGGCAAGCGCAAGAACGCCATTGCCCGCGTCTGGATCAAGCCGGGTTCGGGGAAGATCATAGTCAATGGCCGCGATCAGCTCACCTATTTCGCCCGGCCGACGCTGCGCCTCGTCATCAATCAGCCGTTCGACGTTGCCGAGCGGCGTGACCAATATGACGTGATGTGCACGGTATCGGGCGGCGGGCTTTCGGGGCAGGCCGGTGCAGTCAAGCACGGCATCGCACAGGCGCTGACCCGGTATGAGCCAGTGCTGCGCAGTGTCGTCAAGCACGCCGGGTTCCTGACCCGCGATGCCCGCGTCGTGGAGCGCAAGAAATACGGTAAGGCCAAGGCCCGCCGCAGCTTCCAGTTCTCGAAGCGCTAAGCGAGCTAATCAACGAACAAAGGGCCGGGGCGCAATCCCCGGCCCTTTTTTTGGGTGCCGTGGCGTCGCTGAGCCTCCCCACCCCGCTCATCCTGAGCGAAGTCGAAGGACGCACCCCAGCCGACACTGCGTCCCTCGACTTCGCTCAGGATGAGCGGGGACGGGTAGCTGTTTCAAGTAAACTCAGTGTAGAGAATGGGCCATGACCCGGTTCATTCTTGCATTCCTGACACTGATCGCAGCAGCCGCCAACGCTGCTCCCTCGGCACAACTTGACCGCAGCCGCATCGAACTCATCGCCGAGACGACTACCCCGGCTGCCGGTAAAACTCTCACGCTCGGCATCGTCATCACACCGAACGAGGGCTGGCACAGCTATTGGCAGAACCCGGGGGATTCCGGCGTTGAAACCCGCGCCGACTGGACACTGCCGGGTGGCGCGGCCGCGACACCGCTGCGCTACCCGGTGCCCGAACGATTCGTGGTCGCAGGGCTAACCAGCTTCGTCTACGGCCATGCCACGACACTGCTTGCAGACATCATGGTCCCCGCCACGATGAAGCCGGGCACGACGTTTCCGATCAGCGTCAAGGTCAACTGGCTGGTCTGCGACCCATCGCTCTGCGTCCCGCAGGCGGCGACGCTTGATCTGGCGCTGACGGTGGGCGACGGCGCGCCCGACGCCAAGTCAGCACCCGGCTTTGCCAAGGCGCGGGCTGCATTGCCAAGGCTGTTGCCAGCCGCCGCGACCTATGCCGTCTCGAATGGCCAGGTCGTTATTGCCGCTGCCATTCCTGATGTCGGCCACGCCAAATCCGCCGAATTCTTCCCGATCACCGAATTCGTCACCGACTATGGCGCGCCGCAAACGGTGACGGTTGCCGGTGGCAAGCTGCGGATTGAAACCAAGGCCGGTAGCGCCAAGCCGACCGGCCCGCTCATCGGCGTTTTGGCGGTGGAAACTGGCGGCACGCGCTCAGCCTGGCAGATCAACGCGCAACCCGGCGCGGTTCCGGCGGCGGGAGAATCGCTGAGGGTTGATGATCTCTACAGCGACCCGGGCTATTTTGCTGCCGCTCTGCTCGGCGCGATCCTTGGCGGGCTTCTGCTCAACATCATGCCCTGCGTGTTCCCGATCCTCAGCCTCAAGGCGCTGAGTCTGGCCCGCGCCGGTGGTTCGGAGCGCGAGACGCGAATGGAGGCGTTCGCCTATACCGCCGGGATCGTGCTGACCTGTGTGTCACTCGGCGCCCTGATCCTCGGGCTTCGCGCGGCGGGCAGCAGTATCGGCTGGGCGTTCCAATTGCAGGACCCGCGCGTCATCGGCTTTCTGTTGATGCTGATGACCGCCATCGGCCTGAACTTTGCTGGATTGTTCGAGGTTGAGATCGGCGGGCGCGGCGCAGGCTCGGCGCTGGCATCGAAGGGCGGCACCTCGGGCGCGTTCTGGACTGGCGTGCTCGCGGCCTTCGTCGCGACGCCGTGCACCGGTCCGTTCATGGGCGCAGCGCTCGGCGCTGCCATTGCCCTGCCACCGCTTGCGGGATTGGCGGTGTTTGCCGGTCTGGGCCTCGGCCTCGCCCTGCCCTTCCTCGCGCTTGGCTATATCCCACCCTTGCGGCGTGTTCTGCCCAAACCCGGCGCATGGATGAACAGGTTTCGCCACATCCTGGCCGTCCCGATGTTCCTGACCGCGCTTGGCCTCGCCTGGGTGCTTGGGCGGCAGGCAGGGGTGGATGGCATGATCCTCGGCCTCGGCGGCGCGCTGCTGCTCGGGCTGGCGCTATGGTGGCTCGGCGGCGTGCAGCGGACGGGCGGACGGACGCTGGTACCGCTGCTGATCGCGCTTGGCGCGTTGCTGGCGGTGATCCCGATCCGGACTGAGCCGCTGAGCTCGGCCGCAACGACTTCAACCTTGCTGTCCGAAGAACCCTTCAGCCAGACCCGCCTTAACGCACTCCGCGCTGCGAAAACCCCGGTCTTCCTGTATTTCACCGCCGACTGGTGCCTGACCTGCAAGGTCAACGAACGCGGTGCGCTGGCAGATGCTTCGGTCGCCAAGGCCTTCAAGCAGGCGGGCATCGTCACCCTCGTCGGCGACTGGACCCGCGGCGACCCGGCGATCACCGCCTTCCTCGACGCGCAGGGCCGGTCGGGCATTCCGCTGTATCTGTTCTACCACCCGGACGGCACGGTCGAGACGCTCCCGCAGTTGCTGACGCCAGGGCGGCTGAACCGGCTTGCGTCAGGCAATGGCGCGGCGGCGTAAAACCCCTGCCAACCGGAGGCCCGCTGCGCCTACCAACAAGGTGGTGCCGAATACACCGGCCCCAACACGCTCTCCGCCTTCGACAATCCGGCCGAGATAGGACTGAAAGAAGATCAGCCACACGTAGCGCAGCCCCCAGCGATGCAAATGCTGCCACCATGGCCCCATCACCCGTCGCGCGACATCGGTCGATGTGACCGCCATGGCAACGATGAACAGGTAAGCAAGACCACCGCCGACCAATGTTAGAACTGACGGAAGTTTTCCCAATTTGAAATATAGACCGACAATCGCGCCGGCATGGATCAGGTGCGATGCCGCGAACGACAGGCCAAGGCCGCGCCGGTTGCGTAGCAACTGCTGCACAGGGCCTTCGACATAGCGGACCAGCTCACTCGCTGCGAACACCAAAACAAAGGGCAGCAGCGCATATCGCGCCGTCCAGCGAGTCGCAATTTGCCAACCTTCCTGACCCAGACCATGGATCGCGAAGGCAAGCCCCATGACAAATATCGCACCGGTAGCTGTGGTTACGACGATTTTCCGTGTTTCTATCATACTACCTCTCGCACTCAGGCCTTTGTTCACGTGACAAATGATGTCAACCCACCACTGGCCTCAGAGGCGGTGATTGCCTAAAGGGTGCGCCATGACGCAACCGCTTCGCATCGCAGTTCTTGGTGCTTCGGGTTACACCGGGGCCGATCTTGTGCGCCTTGCGTTGACGCATCCGTGCATCGAAATTACCGCGCTGTCCGCCAATGCCAAGGCGGGCCAGACCATGGCCGATGTCTGGCCGCATTTCGCGCCCTACCCGGCCCTGCCGCGCCTGTGCAGGCCTGAGGATATCGATTGGCGCAGCATCGACGCGGTGTTCGGCTGCCTGCCGCATGCGGCGTCGGCGGAGTTGCTGAGCGGCATTGCTGGGCCAAGGATCATCGACCTCAGCGCCGATTTCCGGCTGAAGGACGCGGATGTCTATGCCGACTGGTATGGCGTCACCCACCCCGCGCCGCAGCTGCTGTCCGAGGCAGTCTATGGCCTGACCGAATTCGCCCGCGCCGCCCTCCCCACGGCCCGGTTGGTTGCCTGCCCCGGCTGCTATCCGACCGCCGCGCTGCTGGCGCTGCTGCCACTGGTCGAGGCGAAGCTGATTTCACCGGAGCGCATCACCATTTTTGCCATGTCGGGCGTGTCGGGCGCTGGGCGCGCGCTCAAGGAAGCCAATCTGTTTGCCGAGGTGTCGGAGGCAGTGCACCCCTACGCCGTCGGTCGCCACCGCCACATGCCCGAGACCGAACAGGAACTGTCGCTGCGCGCCGGGATGTCGGTGACGATCAGCTTCACGCCGCACCTGGTTCCGATGAATCGCGGCGAGTTGGAAACGATCACGGTCGAACTGGCCAATGGCAAGACGCCTGCCGACCTGCGCACTGCGCTGGACGCGCGCTACGCAACTGAGCCGTTCGTCCACCTGCTACCCGAAGGCACTGCCCCCGCCACCCGGATGGTACGCGGATCCAACCATGTCGTGCTGAACGTGTTTGCCGACCGCATTCCCGACCGCGCCATCGTTATCGTTGCCATCGACAATCTGGTGAAGGGATCGTCTGGACAGGCGATCCAGAACTTCAACCTGATGTTCGGCCTGCCGGAGACAATGGGTCTCGAACAGGCACCGCTGTTCCCGTGATCGAGACCGAGCGGCTGGTGATTCGCGCTTGGCAGGACCGCGACCGCGCGCCATTCGCCGTGATGGGGGCTGACCCGGAGGTGATGACCTTCCTCGGCCCGCTGATGACCGCACCGCAGACCAATGATGCCGTTGATCGTCAGATCGCTCTGCAGGCCGAATATGGCCACTGTTTTTGGGCGCTGGAGGACCGTGCTACCGGCGACTTCCTCGGCTTCTGCGGCCTCAAGATCATGCCCGACGGCTGCGGCCTCGACGGCGAGATCGAGGCCGGCTGGCGACTGAAGCGCGCCGCATGGGGCAAGGGCTATGCGTATGAGTCGGCCCGCGCGGTGCTGGACTGGGGCTTCGCCAATCTCGATATCCCGCGCATCGTCGCGATGACGGTCATCGGTAACACCCGCTCATGGGGCCTGATGGAACGGCTTGGCATGGTCCGGCATCCCGATCTGGATTTTGACCACCCCGATGTGCCCGGCCGCAGCAGCCTGAAACCGCATATCGTTTACGTACGGGAGCGCTGACATGCCGATTCACGACTTCAACGGCATCACACCCGACATCGCGTCAG
>JAYVLC010000290.1:0-4195 GCA_043759675.1 Sphingosinicellaceae bacterium | reverse complement strand
GGGCGCTTCACGCTCGCGGGCAATTCGATGGGCGGCGGGATCGCGATGCACTATGCGCTCGCTCATCCCGATAAGCTGAACGGCCTGATATTGGTGGATGCGGGCGGCGCACCGTCCAAACGCGCCGGGTCGTTGCCCATCGGCTTCCGGATTGCCCGAACGCCGGTGATCCGGGACCTGATGGAACGCATCACGCCGCGCTCGCTGGTTGAAAAATCACTTCACCAGTCGGTGTCGGTTCAGTCAATCGTATCCCCCAAAGCGGTTGATCGCTATTGGGAGTTGCTGCGGTATCCAGGCAATCGGCGGGCGACCATCGACCGGTTCAGCACGCCCTACACCGGCCTGACCAAAGCCCGATTTGTCGGGTTTGCGGTGCCGACCCTGATCATGTGGGGCCGGGACGACAAGCTGATCCCGGTCGCCGCCGCTGACTGGTATGCTGCTGCCATTCCCGGAAGTCGCAGTGTCATCTATGACGGCATTGGGCATATACCGATGGAAGAGACGCCCGACCGTTCGGCTGCAGATGTTGCGGCGTTCATCGACGGGCTTTCGCACTGATCAGGGGACCGACATGGTGACTGCAACCGAAATGCGCGCGACGCTCAACCTTCAGCGCGCCGCCTTCATGGCAGAACTCCCGGTTACCGCAGCAGTGCGCAAGGACCGGCTGAAGCGGGCGCTCGCGCTGGTCAAGGACAACCGGGTGGCGCTTGCCAAGGCGCTCAGCGACGATTTCGGCCACCGGTCAACCGAGCAGACGATGCTCACCGATATCATGGCTGCCGTCGGACCGCTGGCGCATGCGCTAAAGCATGTTGATAGCTGGATGCAGCCCGAAAAGCGCAAGCTCGACTTCCCGCTCGGGCTGCTGGGTGCCAGGGCCCGGGTCGAGTTTCAGCCCAAGGGGATCATCGGTGTCATCTCGCCGTGGAATTTTCCGGTCAACCTGACCTTTGCACCGCTCGCCAATATCTTTGCGGCCGGCAACCGCGCGATGGTCAAGCCGTCGGAGTTTACACCCGCGACTTCGGCGTTGATGGCCGAACTTGCCGCCTCGTTGTTCGACGAGGCCGAGCTGGCGTTCATCACCGGAGGACCCGAAGTCGGCAAGGCCTTTTCCGAACTGCCGTTTGATCACCTGATCTTCACCGGCGCAACGCCGATCGGTCGCCATATTCTTCACGCCGCCGCCGACAATCTGACGCCGGTGACGCTTGAGCTCGGCGGCAAGTCGCCGACGATCATTTCCCGGACGGCTGACGTTGGATCGGCGACCGCCCGGATCGCGCTCGGTAAGTTGATGAACGCCGGTCAGATTTGCCTCGCGCCAGACTATCTGCTGGTCCCCGAGGAGCAGGAACATGCGGTCATTGGCGGCCTCCAGGCAGCAACCGCGACCATGTATCCGACGATGCTGGCGAACCCGGATTATACGTCGGTCGTCAACGGTCGCCACCGCGAGCGGCTGGAGGCCCATGTCGCCGATGCCAAAGCCAAGGGCGCCGAGGTCATTGTCGTCAATCCGGCGAACGAGGATTTCAGCCAGCAGAACACCCACAAAATGCCGCTGCACATCATCCGCGGTGTCTCTGACGACATGACGGTGATGCAGGAAGAGATTTTCGGGCCGCTGCTGCCGGTCAAGACCTACAAGTCGGTTGGCGAGGCGATCGATTACGTCAACGCACACGACCGGCCGCTGGGCCTCTATTATTTTGGCCAGGACGCCGCCGAGGAACAGCAGGTGCTCAACCGGACCATCTCGGGCGGCGTGACGGTCAATGACGTGTTGTTCCATGTCGCGGCTGAGGATCTACCGTTCGGCGGGTCCGGCCCGTCCGGCATGGGCAGCTATCACGGGATCGACGGCTTCAGGACCTTTAGCCACGCCAAGGCGATCTACCGCCAGCCGAAGATCGATGTCGCCAAGCTCGGTGGCTTCAAGCCTCCCTATGGTGCTGCGACGCTGCGAACGTTGAAACAGCGCCTGGGGGCTTAGCGGCGATCAGGCAGCTTCGGCGTGATAGGGCGCGATGAGCAATTCGGCAGGAATCTGCCAAGTGCGGTGCAATTCATAGGCCATTGCCAGTGTCAGCGGCCGTTTTCGCGCTAGGATTTCCGAGGCCCGTGATCGTGACCCGAGCAGTTTGGCCAAGTCATTCTGGGTCCGCCCCTGGGTTGTCATCACCTCGCGTAGGGCCGCGATGGGGTCGGGAGCGTTCACAGGCCAAGCTGTTGCCTCATAGTTACCGATCAGTGCCGACAGCACGTCGAACCGGTCGGCCTCAGCGCTGCCGATGGCAGGCTCTGCTGCAAAATAGCGGGCGACCTCGGCCAGCGCCCAATCATAATCGATCTCGGTACGAAGCGGTCGGATATCCATCATATAGTCTCCGCGTTGATCCTGTCATACTCAGCATGGGTGCCGACAAATTTCACCAGCACCCGTTGAAAGCGGTAGGCGACGTGAATGACCAGCCGGAATTTGTTGCCGCCGAGGTCGAAAATGATCCGGTTGTCGCCGACGAAGTCCACGGTGGTTCCAAACATCGCTTTGACATCGGCAGGACCAGCCCAACTCGCACTCTCAACCCGTGCATGCCATATCATCAGCGGGGTTTTGGCTGAGGAATGTTGATCCCAGAACAGCCTGAGTGTCCGTTTTGCGATGACCTGCACGATCTGTTCATAGCACGCTCCCGTTTCGGGAACAATAACTTACAGCAGCCCGTAGCCGTTGAGCTGTTCCCTCAGGCGGGCCGCGCCATCAAAGACGTGTCCGATCAGGCCGACAGCCTCGCCGCCAGCCACATTCTCCGCGCGATCGTCGATAAACAGGGCTTCACCCGGTGCCAAGCGGAACCGTCGCATCGCGAGGTCGAATATGGCCAGGTGCGGCTTCACCAGCCGTTCGTCGCCTGACACGATGACATCTCGGAAATGTCGGACCACCGGTGCGGTTTCCACAAAACGCGGCCAGAATTCATGGCTGAAATTGGTGATGGCAAACAGCGGCACATGTGCAGCGGCCAAGTCATCGACCAGTTCGATCATGCCGGTGACCGGCCCGGAAATCGTCTCCAGCCATTGCGGACCATAAAGTTCGATCAGCGACCGATATTGCGGAAATTGCGCGATCAGCTCTGCCGATGTGTCGGCGAGGTCGCGACCTTCGTCGTGCTGGAAATGCCACTCGGGCGTCACGACGTTTTCAAGGAACCAGTCCAGCTGGTGCCGGTCTGGAATCAATTTTTCATAGAGGTAACGGAGGTCCCAATCGTACAGGACGTTCCCGACATCAAAGACCACCGCGCGGACCCGCACGGCAGGATTGGTCAACCCTGGCGCGCCTTGAAGCGGCGGTTGGTCTTGTTGATCACATAGGTCCGGCCGCGGCGACGGATGACCCGGCAATCGCGGTGACGACCCTTGAGTGATTTCAGTGAATTGCGAATCTTCATTGCGTCGGTCCGTCCGGCGTTCTGGTGTTCTGGAAAGCGCGGTTCCCTAAGGGGCGCGAGGGTCGAAGTCAAGGCAAGCCGCACACTTTCCGCGCGCCCCGCGACCGCCTATGCTCGTCCGCGATGGTCCTGTCCGCACTTCGTTCGATCTTCTCGGGAAAGCGGGTGGCGCCGGGCGTCCCCGCCGGCCAGCGCGTCTATGCCATTGGCGACATCCATGGTCGGCTTGATCTGTTCGATCAGCTTGTCTCCCGAATCAACGCCGACCGGGACGGTACCCATCCGCTCATCATCCTGCTCGGTGATTATATCGACCGGGGTCCGGGGTCGTCTGAACTGCTGGAGCGGCTGAGCAGTGGTGCGCTGCCAGACTGGGCAGACTGGGTGTGCCTGAAGGGCAACCACGAACAGGCGATGCTTGATTCGCTGGCCGACGGTGGCAACCGGGAGATGGAGCGCTGGCGCAATTTCGGTGGCCGCGACACGATGCGAAGCTATCTGGTGCCGTCGACGCTGTCGTTCGGCGATGACATGGATGCGCTGCGCATTGACCTGCTGGCGCGGGTGCCGCTGCATCACCTGGACTGGCTGCGCGGGCTGAAGCTATCGCACCGGGTCGGCGATTATCTGTTCGTCCATGCCGGGATCCGTCCCGGCGTCGCGATCGATGCCCAGGACCCCATCGACCTGATCTGGATCCGCGAGGAGTTTCTGAATTCTCGGGTCGA
>JAYVLC010000289.1:0-1618 GCA_043759675.1 Sphingosinicellaceae bacterium | reverse complement strand
ACCAGCACCGACGCGGGTTCATAGGTCCAGTCCTGCCGCCAATGCTAGACGATGAAGGTTTTGCCCTCCGCCTCGACGACCAGAATGTGCTGCAACACGATCCGGCGACCGCTGTCCTCAATCACCCGGACCACTTCATGCCCGCCCGATACTTTGGAGGCGATGGGGGTATAGTCGGCTTGCCACGCGGTCTGTTCCTGAAAGTCGAACTTGACCTTGAACGTCCCCGCCATCGTCAGGATGTTGGCGCGGTCGGCGGCGAACTTGGCTGCCTCGACGTCGGTCGCCTTGACTGGAATTGGGTCGTGTGCGGCGGCAGGCGCGAGCGGCACGGCGGCGGCGAGCAACAGAAGTGCAAAATGACGTCGAAGCATGATGTGATCCCCTAAGTTCAGAATTTGAGCGTCAACGACAGGCTGGCGTTGCGTCCGGCCTGCGAATAGGCATCGAGCGTTGCCGAGGTTGCGGACAAGCCGCGTACATCGCTCCACCAGAAGTATTTCTTGTCGAGCAAATTGAAGATGCCGACGCGCACCGTCGCCGCCGGAACGGGTGTATAGGCCATTGTCGCATCGACAATTGTAAAGCCAGCCGGCGTGAAACAGGTGGGCGAACAGCTCTCCGACACATCGGCTTGCTGCTTGCCTGCCGAATGGGTGACGATCAGCTGCGCCGCGATCCGACTGTCTGTGGATCGATAGCGCAATCCGCCAACCAGCTTGACCGGATCAACACTCGACAACGGCGTATCCGCACCGACGCCCGAGTTTGCCCGGCCCCGCGCGTAGGAGAGCGCCACCGTCGCCCCGAACCCGCTACCGAATTCGGCATCGACCTTACCCTCGACCCCGTCCACATCGACGCGGCCGACGTTGATATATTGAAAGACACCCGGGCTTGCTGGGGTGAAATTGCCGCTGACCTGACGCTGTTCGATAAAGTCGCGGTAACGCGCGGTGAAGCCGGTCAGGCTCGCGTTCAGCTTGACCCCGCCGATTTCGGCATTGCGAAGCCGCAGACCGCCCTCGAACGCGCGGCTGGTTTCGGGCCGCAAATTCGGGTTGGCGAGCGAGACATAGTTGAAGATCAGATTGGCAAAGCCATTGTTGACCTGGCTCGGCGTCGGGCTGCGAAACCCCTCGGCATAGCTGGCGAACGCACCGAGTGAGGGCGTGGCCCACACAATGGCCCCGAGCTTGGGCGAAACTCGCGATCCGCTTTGGCGCGACGGCGTGCCGGGGAAGGTGAGGTCGGCCTGCGGGCTGAGGCGGTATGCATCGAAGCGCAGCGCCGGGTAGAGCATCAGCGTGCCGTTGCCGACGTCGATGGCGTCCTGAACAAACAGGCCTGCCAGCGTATAGTCAGTTACCGGGAAAGCGCGCGTCGGGAAGGTCTCTCCCGTCGGAGGCACTGTGCCATCGCGAACGCCCGATTGCCGCGTTTCGGACCAGTCGCCGCCGACAGTGATGCCATGCTTGATCGTGCCGGTCGCAAAGCCGCCATCCACCTGAAAACTCGCGCCCGTCACGCGGTTGTCGAATGTGTTGTCGCGGGTACGGTCGAGCGCGGTGTTGCGGTCCTCGCTGCTGAACTGGCGGGTGCGGCTGTCCTGCCGGTA
>JAYVLC010000288.1:0-5109 GCA_043759675.1 Sphingosinicellaceae bacterium | reverse complement strand
GCGGCCACCTGACGGGCGGTGCCGCACTCTATGTATAGTGCGGATCCTCCCACCACGGGAAAAAGTCGGGCATGTCGGTCGATACCTTGTTCGGGTAGTCGGCCGGCCGCTTTTCAAGGAAGGACATCACGCCTTCCTTGGCATCGGCAGACCGGCCCCGGGCATAGATCGCGCGGCTATCGATCCGGTGCGCGGCCATCGGGTGCTCGGCACCGGCCATCCGCCACAGCATCTGCCGGGTCAGCGCAACCGAAACCGGCGCGGTGTTGTCGGCAATTTCGCGGGCCAGCGCATGGGCGGCGGGTAGCAGGTCATCGGGGGCGTGGACCGAGCGAACCAGGCCACCAGCCTGTGCCTCATCGGCCCCGAAGATTCGCCCGGTGTAGCACCATTCCAGCGCCTGACTCATGCCAACGAGCTTGGGCAGGAACCAGCTTGACGCGGCCTCCGGCACGATGCCCCGGCGGGCGAACACGAAGCCGAAGCGCGCGGTGTCGCTGGCCAGCCGGATGTCCATCGCCAGCTGCATTGTGACACCGATGCCAACCGCCGGCCCGTTCACCGCAGCAATCACCGGCTTCAGGCTTTCAAAGATGCGCAGCGTCACCTTGCCGCCGCTGTCGCGGACGTTGGGATGGGCATAGTCGACACTGCCGTCGGCCCGGATCGGGGTTCCGCCGGCGGCCTTGTCCGGCCGGTCATCCCGCTTGTCATAATCGAAGGTCGCCGCGCCAGCGGACAGATCGGCTCCGGCGCAGAAGGCGCGGCCCGAACCGGTGACGACCACCGCGCGGACTGCGTCGTCGGCATCTGAGCGGTCGAAAGCGTCAATCAGCTCCAACGCCATCACCCCGGTGAAGGCGTTGAGCTTGTCGGGCCGATTGAGCGTGATAGTCAGGATGCCGTCGGCGACCTCGTACAGGATGGTTTGATAGGCCATAGCTACAGCCTTTCGATGATGGTGACGTTGGCAAGGCCGCCGCCCTCGCACATTGTCTGGAGGCCATAGCGTTTGCCGCGTGCTGCCAGTGCATTGATCAGCGTCGCCATCAATTTGGTCCCGGAGGCACCAAGCGGATGGCCGAGGGCAATCGCGCCGCCATTGACGTTGAGCTTGTCGGGGTCAGCGCGCAATTCTCTCAGCCAGGCTTTTGGCACGCTCGCGAACGCCTCGTTGACCTCATACAGGTCGATATCTTCGATGCGCATTCCGGCCTTCGCCAGCGCGCGCCGGGTCGCATTGATCGGTGCCTCCAGCATGATCACCGGGTCCTCACCGAGCACGCTCATATGATGGATGCGGGCAAGTGGCGCGACGCCGAGCGCCTTCAGTCCGCGCTCGCTGACCACCATGACGCCGGACGCGCCGTCGCAGATTTGCGAGGAGGTCGCCGCCGTCAGCCGCCCGGTCTCGCTGATCAGCCGGACAGCGCGGATGCCCTCAAGCGTGGCATCAAAGCGAATGCCTTCGTCGGTGGTATGCAATTCGGTTGCCCCATCGGCGGTCGTGACGCTGACTGGCACGATCTCGGTCCGGAACGCCCCGGCCTGGGTCGCGGCCCCGGCCCGGCGCTGGCTTTCATAGCCAAAGGCATCCAGTTCATCCTTCGACAGGTCATATTTCTTCGCCAGCATTTCGGCGCCCATGAACTGGTTGAACGAAATGCCGGGATAGCGCGCCTGCATCTGCGGGCTCATGGACTTGCCAAAGCCATGTTCGTAAGGGAGCCGCGCCGACATGCCCATCGGGACCCGGGACATCGACTCAACCCCGGCAGCGATCACCACATCCTGCATCCCAGACATCACCGCCTGCGCCGCAAATTGCAGCGCCTGCTGCGAAGACCCACACTGCCGGTCCACCGAGGTTGCGGGCACACTTTCCGGCAGCTTCGACGCCAGCACCGCATTCCGCGCGACATTGCCCGACTGTTCGCCAACCTGACTAACGCAGCCCATCACCACATCGTCGATCAGCGCCGGATCGGCACCGGTGCGCTCCACCAGCGAATCGAGCACGGCTGCGGCAAGATCGGCCGGATGCCAGTCTTTCAGCCGCCCACCCTTGCGCCCGCCGGCGGTCCGCGCTGCTGCAACGATATAGGCTTCGGCCATGGTCTTCCTTTCGAGTGTCGTTCACCCCCACCCGGTCGGCTGGGGCCGACTCGCCTCCCCCCTCAAGGGGGAGGAAAGGCTCTATATTCCTCCCCCTTGAGGGGGGAGGCGACTCAGCGAAGCCGAGCGGGTGGGGGTGAAGCTACATCGGTACTTATGGCGCTTTCAGGGGGCGGACGGGCACCCGTATATTGCACAGGTCAATGGCCCCGGCATCAACGACGAAAAACCCGTCGCGAGTGCGATGGGAGCGGACATCGACATAGGCCCGCCAGGAGGGCGTATCGGTGCGCAGTAACTCGATCCGGGTCCGCTCCGCCTCGGGCACATCGGCAGCGAGGCGGATGGATTTGATCGGCACCCGCTCGGTCTCCTTTTCGTAGAAACCGAGCGCACCGGTGCCGCGTGGCAGGGCGGTCAGATTCTCCATGCCCTGAATGACCCGCCCGACCACCGTGATATTGCGGTCGAGATGGCGCGCCGCCTGTCCGATCACCGCATAAAGTTCCGCGCCCGAGCCGCTGTCGACCCCTTCTCCGCGCCCCGATCCGACCATGCCGTAGCAATGCGCCAGCCAAGCCTTGCCGCCCCCTGCCGCCACCGGAAATCCGCCAACGAACCCGGAGATGGGCGCATAGGTATCCCGCGCTGGCAGCCGGGCCAGCGGCAAGCCTTTCAGGCTGCGGGTGATTTCACCGGCCAGCGGCGCTTTGGCGGACCCCATCGGCTTTTTCTCGGTCGCGTCGCCCCACTGGGTGACATAATTTTCCTGCACCCGGTTGATCGACACGCCGTCGAACCAGCGTTCGCGCGCCAAAGTGCGGATGTTCGCGGCATGATTCGGCGCGAAGTCCGGCGCCAGCTCAATCACCACCCGCCCGGTCGGTGTTTCCATGTAGAGCGTGTTCTCCGGGTCCAACTGCCGCCAGTCGCTGGCTTGGGTGGCGTCGAGGACACCCTGCGTGCCAAGCGGTTTGGGCGCTGCGGCGGCGGTGAGGAGGAGGAGGGCGGTGGGGAGGAGGGCATGTCTCATCAGCGCAGTGTCCACCGAGGCCGCACGGCAGGTCAAGGGAGTAGCTCCTATCCTCAGGGCGGCGTTGGCACGAAGGTTCCATTGTTCACCAGATCATTCTGATCATTGGAGATGCACAGGCCACCGACATAGACTAGGATATTGGTGCCGGTGACTGACCCAGCGGGCTGCGGCGGGAGGCCGGCGGGCTGTGAGGCGGGAATCTGCATCTGCCAGCGCAGCGCCACATTCGTCCCATCGCTGAAAATGGTCTCGATGACGAATTGGAGCCCGGGAAATTTGTCATGCAGCGAATTGATCCAGCCCGTCAGGCCTGCGGTGGTCTGCGGTCGGCCATTAAAGGCGTAGTTTGGCGCAAGCACCGTCGGGATGATCGCATAATTTTGTTGGGTCAGCACCTCCTCGAAAAAATTGGCGGTGACGCTGACCAAGTCGTTGGCTGATTGCAGCATGATATGTCTCCTTGTCTATTTGTTGTCGTCTGCGGCATCACTGCCGTCGCGGCGAATGGCCTGAACCGGTTTGCCGCTCGGGAATTGGACCGCATAGGAACCGGCTGTTGCCGCAGTCCGTGCGGTCAGGAAGTTCTGCAGACCGCCTGCCGATTGCAGCGAGCTGTCGGTGGTCCAGGCATCGCTGTCGAACGCCTCACCATGCGGAATATTGCGGAACCAGTGCATCCATCCCGGGCCGCCGGGTTTCAAAGCCGAGCCGTCCTTCCCGACACCGCTGGGAACCATCGACGACACCTGCGGGAATTCGCCGGTGGAATGGCAGGACTGGCAGGATGACATTTTATTGTCGACCGGCCCCGCGAGCCGCCCGCCGAACCCGAGATGCTGCGCCGGGAGTTTCTTGCTGTCGGGATTGATGATCGTTTCGCGCAGGTCCGGGTTGATCCACGTGACGGCTGGATTGATACCGCCGGGCTGCTGGCTGGTGACCGTCGGATCATTGCCCCATTGCAGGCCGACCGGCACCAGATTGTCCCAAAGCGTCGGTTTGTTCTGAAAGCCATTGTAGACAAAAGTTCCAAACACCCAGCCACCTGTCGCCTTGGCCCTGTCATCGCGGACCAATATGTCCATCTGGACCAGGCGCAGCTGCTGAATCAGGCGCGGCGGCGGCGGTTTGCCGGACGCATAAGGCGCGGTCATCACATAACCGAACCACTGTACCGGGTTCGACAGATAGGGAACTTCGCTCACGGTCGCCGTGGTGAACAACATCTTGGCCACGACAGTCCCGACCGGGAAGCCGCCGTCGGTGGCCAGCGCGTTGAGGCGCGGGTTGCGCGGGTCGGCCCACATCCGCCCGATCGCCCAACCGCCTGGCGCGTTGTAGAAGCCCACCGCATAGGTTTGCCATTTGGTGACTTGCGTCGGCGCGAGCGTCTGAGGAACAATTCCGATCTCGTTGGTCATGCCGTGCAGGCCCTCACGGCCAAAGACCCCATAATGCTGCCAGGGCACATGGTACCAGCGCCGGACCTGGTTATCCTCCAGAAAGAAGTCGTTGTCCGGGTTGCCGCCCTTGATATTGCCCTCAAAGGCATAAGCTTTCACCGCCTCGGCATAGGCCCGCCAGTCCTTGGTATAGTCGATGGCGAGAATGCGTTGGACGCCAGCATCGGGCGCCGGTTTGTCGACCGGATAATCCTGACTGAGCCTGAAGGCCCGGATCGGCTCGGGACGGGACGTCGCCGGGGGGAAAAAGCCGAAGTCCGGGAAATTTGGCAGCGTAACCGGCGCGGCCGCCACCAGCCCGGCAGCGCAAGCGGTGATCAGGAGGAGGGTGCGAAATCGCTGCATGGCATGGCCTTTCAAACTGACGAGTTCCGGAATTATCCTACGCAACACAAACAGACAGACAAGCACTCACGCTGGCCGGCTTGCGCCGACACCTCCGCCATTGGCATCAAGCCAGGTGCGCACGGCGGCGCAGCACAGGCCAAAGGCGGT
>JAYVLC010000287.1:0-5376 GCA_043759675.1 Sphingosinicellaceae bacterium | reverse complement strand
GGCGCGGGCCGGTGACGAGCCACGTGTCTATGTCCGGGCTGACAGCAGCCTTGATTATGGCCGGGTGATGCGGGTGGTCGGCGAAGTCAGCGCAGCAGGGTTCAAGAAAGTTGCGCTGGTCAGCGAGGGCGGCGCGGCGAAGGCGGTCAGGTGACCGAGGCCCGCGCCGTCATGCTGGCGGGGGCTGCGCATCTGGCGCTGCTCCTCGGGCTATCGCTCAGTTGGGCATGGGCCAGCCGGGATTTGCCGCAGATCGTGGAATCGGTCCCGGTCGAAATCGTCGATATCAGTGACCTGCCACGCGTGACCGCGCTGCCAAAACCGTCGATGGACGCCGCGCCGCAAGAAACCGTCGAGGACGCGGCTCCCGAACCGGCGCCTGACAAGCTCGCCCCGCCACCGCCACCTGTCCTTGCGGATATCCCGGCGCCAGAGCCAAAGCCGGTGCCCGAGTCCGCCAAGGCCAAAAAGGTCGCACCAAAGAAGTTCGAGGCGCAGGAATTGTCCAACCTGCTCGACAAATCATTGCCTAAGGCGAAGGTCAAACCGGTTGATGTGTCGGCCTTTGCCAAATCAATCGAAAAGTCGTTGCCCAAGGGCGCGCAGATTGACACGCGCGCCACCGCGACACTGGCACAGGCGATCGGCCAGCAGGTCCGGCCCTGCTGGAACCTGCCGATGGGCGGCAAGGACGTCGCCAGCATCAACACCGTGCTGCATATCAGGTTTGCCAAGACCGGCGCTGTTGTGGGTCAACCCGAGGTCGTGTCTCAATCCGGCGTGACGGCGGCCAATCTGTCCTATGCCAAGCCGATGGCCGATGCAGCAAAGCGCGCGGTGCTGCGGTGCGCGCCACTGCGCTTGCCGCCGGAGATGTATGATCTCTGGCAGGACATCGAGTTTAATTTCGATCCGTCAAAGCTGGTGTGATGAGCACTGTCGGTCATTCTACTTGCATC
Source organism: Sphingosinicellaceae bacterium (assembly GCA_043759675.1). Classification (GTDB taxonomy): domain Bacteria; phylum Pseudomonadota; class Alphaproteobacteria; order Sphingomonadales; family Sphingomonadaceae; genus JADCGM01. The sequence continues at coordinate 4,417 of JAYVLC010000287.1, read as the reverse complement.
GTCGTTCCCGCGAAGGCGGGAATCCACCGTTGTGCACACCAAAAACTATGAGGGCGCGCTGAGGAGTGGGTTCCCGCCTTCGCGGGAATGACGAACTCGTTTAAGGGGTTTTGAATGCGTATCTGTTCAATCATCGCCGCGACGCTTGCGTTGCTCAGCCTCGGCACCCCCGCAAATGCGGTCCTGCGGGTCGATGTGACCGGCGGCATTTCGCAACCGTTGCCGATTGCTGTCCCGACCTTTGCCACGCCCATCGCAGTCGCTACGGCGGCGGGAACGACCACCGAACTCGGCAAACAGGTGGCGCAGGTGATTTCCAACGATCTGGCGTCATCTGGCCTGTTTCGCCCGCTCGATCCGGCGGCGTTTACCACGCAGGTCGGCTTTCCCGATGTTGGCCGCCCGGCGTTCCCAAGCTGGCGGACGGTCGCGGCCCAGGCGCTGATCACCGGCTATGTTCAGGCCAATCCGGACGGAAGCATCACGGTCGGCTGCTATCTCTATGACATTTTCTCCGAGGAGGAGCTGACCCACAGCGGTTTTACCACCCAACCGGCATTCTGGCGTCGGGCGGCGCACAAATGCGCCGATGCGGTCTATGCCCGCCTGACCGGCGAGACCGGCTATTTCGACAGCCGTGTCGTCTATGTTTCGGAAACCGGACCCAAGATTGCCCGCATCAAGCGACTGGCGATCATGGACCAGGACGGGGCCAACCACCGCTTTCTCACCAACGGCCAAAGTCTGGTGCTGACCCCGAGATTCGCCCCGAACCAGCAGACGATCACCTATATGTCCTACGCGGGCAACCGGCCGCGTGTTTACATCTACAATATTGGCTCGGGCACCCAGCAGCAGATCGGCGAATTTCAGGGCATGAGCTTTGCGCCGCGCTTTTCCCCGGATGGCCGGACGCTGGTGTTTTCCATGAGTCAGGGCGGCAACACCGATATCTACCGGATGGACCTTGGTTCGCGGCAGATCAAGCGCCTGACACAATCACCCGGAATCGACACATCGCCGAGCTTTTCCCCCGACGGATCGAAGATCGTGTTCGAGAGTGACCGGGGCGGATCGCAACAGCTTTATGTGATGGATGCGGATGGATCGGGTCAGAACCGGATCAGCTTTGGCGACGGGCGGTTTGCGACGCCGGTCTGGTCACCGCGCGGTGACCTGATCGCGTTCACCAAGCTTGGCGGCGGTAAGTTCCGGATTGGCGTGATGCGCCCCGACGGGACCGGCGAGCGGCTGCTGACCGATAGCTGGGCCGACGAAGGGCCAACCTGGTCGCCCAATGGCCGGGTGATATTGTTCTTCCGGACACCGCAATCGTCGCGTGGCGGCGCTGATTTGTGGTCGGTTGATCTGACGGGAGTCAACGAACGGCGGGTGATGACGCCGCTTGACGGGTCCGATCCAGCCTGGTCCCCATTGTTGCCGTAAAACTTTAACGCGGCAGGGCCTTTCAGCTTGGGTTCAGCCGGATTATTGTCGCTCTGAATTGGCTGCCAGTTGCCCTGTCGAAAGGACTGCATGATGCGCAATCTCCCCCTCCGGTCGCTGGTGATCGCCAGCCTTGTTCTGACGGCGGCGTGCGCTGGCAAGAAGAAAGACCTTCCGCCGGTTCCACCCCAGGCGGCGGAAGCACCAAAGGCGGCAACGCCCGAGGTCGACCCGAATGCCGGGATGGGCACTGGAACGGTGACCAGCGCGACCGTGCCGGGGTCTGCCGCCGATTTCGCCGCAACGTCGGGCGCGGACCGGGTGTTCTTTGCCTATGACAGCTATGAGGTCGATGACGCGGGGAAGGCGACGCTCGACCGGCAGTCGGGCTGGCTGAAGAAATATGGCACTGTCAAAGTCACGCTGGAGGGTCATGCCGACGAGCGCGGGACGCGGGAGTATAATCTCGCGCTCGGTGATCGGCGCGCCAATGCGGCGAAAAACTATCTGGCCGCGCAAGGTGTGGACGTCAGCCGGATCACCACGATCAGCTATGGCAAGGAACGCCCGGCCGTGCCGGGAAGTGATGACGAAAGCTATGGCCAGAACCGTCGGGCGGTCACGGTCATCACCAGCGGCGCCGTCGGCGGCTGAGAAAAACATCGGTGGCGCGGCGCATCGGGCCGCCCACGTTATCAAGGGTTTGCGAACGCCTGCCACGTGACATAGGCAAGAGCTGGCAGCGCAGCCATGTCGGCAATGGCGATTTTTCTCAACCTTCGCGGGCGATCATGCGCTGCATAAAGTATGAGAAATGACATCATGCTGATGGCGACGGATACGGCAGCTAGGCGTTGCACGGACGAATCGAACATTGCCCAGACGCTGACCAGCACGATGACCGCGAACAGCGCGGCACGGTGGTGCAGAAGCAGATACGCCGACTCAGTCGGGCCGGTCCCGTAGAGTTTGGTGACGAGGCGCGGACGAACCAAAGCGATGGCGGGTGCGGTATGGACAAGCGCCAACATACCCCAGGCGAGGCGGTCGACGATCATGCCCGGGTCCAGTTCATGGACAGGGCACAGCCCGGAGTCTTGCCGTCGTGCGCAGCGGCGAGGCCCGGGCTTGGCACTGGGCTGGCTGAGGATTGTGTGGCCAGCGGCGCCGTCGTCACGGCTGTCGCCAGCCCGAACATCGCGTGGCGCTGAACGTTTACTGTCATATCGGTCATCTCTGTCTCCTGCGGTGATCGCAGTTATGCGCCGCAATAACTGACAACCTATGTCAGGATTAATCTGATATCATCCGGCCATGCGCGCCAGCCGTCTTCTTGCCATCATGATCATGCTGCAACTTCGGGGTCGGCAGACCGCAGAGGCGCTGGCTGCTGAGTTCGAAATTTCGGTCCGCACCGTCTACCGGGATATTGATGCGCTGAGTGCGGCTGGCGTCCCGGTCTATGGGGATCGGGGGCCAGGCGGAGGGTTTGAGCTGATCGAAGGCTACCGGACCCGCCTGACCGGCCTATCGACGGCCGAGATCGAAGCGCTGTTCATGATCGGACTGCCGGGGCCGGCTGCGGCACTCGGGCTCGGGGCAGAGGCCGCCGTGGCGGGTAACAAATTGCTCGCGGCGCTCTCGCCGGGATCAAGCCTTAGTGCCGCGCGTCTCGGCACACGCTTCCATCTCGATCCAATTGACTGGTACCGCGCCAGTGAGCCGGTCCCCAACCTGCCGGTGATCGCGCGCGCCGTGCTTGACCAACATCAGCTGAGGATGCGCTACGCCAGTTGGACCGGCACACGTGACCGGTGTGTCGAGCCGCTTGGTGTCGTTCTGAAAGCTGGGACCTGGTATCTGGTCGGGCGCGGCGACGGCATGATCCGCAGTTTCCGGGTATCGAACATCCGGTCCTTGACCGTCACCAGCACAGTCTTCGAGCGCCCCGCAAGCTTTGACCTTGCTGGGTTCTGGTCGGCGGGGCTCGTGCGGTTTGAGGCTGGCCTCCGCCCGAACATGGCAGTGGTCGACGCGTCGCCCGAAGGCCTGCGGCGATTGGCCAGGCTCGGAGATTTTGCGGCTCGGGCGGCTCGCGCAGCCGAGCCGGTGGCTGGCAGCGACTGGGCAAGAGTGTGTTTGCCAATCGAATCGATTGAACAGGCAGCTCTCATGTTGCTTGGGGTTGGACCGGAAATCGCGGTGGTCGAACCTCAGTCGCTGCAGGGTCGGGTTGCTGAACTGGCCCGGCGGGTTGCCGAGATGACTTTGCCGCGTCGCCCGACCGCAGTATAGCAACGCCATGTCCATTCGTCCCTGGCGGGATATTTCCCGTCGCAAATCCCGGCAGATCATGGTCGGCCGTGTGCCGGTTGGCGGTGATGCGCCGGTCACCGTGCAGACGATGACCAATACGCTGACGTCCGATGCCAAGGCGACGATCGAGCAGATCCGGCGGTGCGAGGAGGCCGGCGTTGACATCATCCGGGTGTCCTGCCCTGACGAAGCCTCGACGGCAGCACTCGGGCAAATCGTGCGGGCATCGAAGGTGCCAATCGTTGCCGACATCCATTTCCACTATAAGCGCGCGCTTGAAGCTGCCGACGCGGGCGCGGCCTGCCTGCGGATCAATCCGGGCAATATCGGGTCGTCGGCGCGGGTCGCCGAAGTGGTGCGCGCTGCCAAGGCGAATGGCTGTGCGATCCGCATCGGGGTCAACGCCGGCAGTCTTGAGAAGGACCTGCTCGAAAAATATGGTGAACCCTGCCCCGAGGCGCTGGTTGAATCCGCCCTCGACCATATCAAGCTGCTCGAGGACCATGATTTCCGGGAGTATAAGGTCGCGGTGAAGGCGAGTGACCTGTTTCTTGCAGTCGCGGCCTATCAGCAGCTTGCTGACGCTGTCGATTGCCCGCTGCATCTCGGGATTACAGAGGCAGGCGGCCTGATCGGCGGCACGGTCAAATCCTCG
>JAYVLC010000286.1:0-2806 GCA_043759675.1 Sphingosinicellaceae bacterium | reverse complement strand
TCGGTCCGATTGCTGGATCGCGACCAGCTTCCGGTCATGCAGGAGGAAATGCGCGCGACGCCAGGTTGCACCGTCATCATCTTCGACCAGACCTGCGCCGCTGAAAAGCGCCGCCGCCGCAAGCGGGGTACCTTTCCTGATCCAACCACACGGGTGTTCATCAATTCAGCAGTCTGTGAAGGTTGCGGCGACTGTTCGGTCCAGTCCAACTGCGTCGCGGTCGAGCCGGTCGAGACCGAATTCGGGCGCAAGCGGCGGATCAACCAATCAAGCTGCAACAAGGATTATAGCTGCGTCAAAGGCTTCTGCCCGAGCTTCGTGACAATCGAGGGCGCGGTGGTCCGCAAGGCCAAGGCCGCCGAAGTCGATACCCAAGCGTTGCCGATGCCTGTCCTGCCGCTGCCGGGTGATGGCTATAATATCTTCGTCACCGGGATCGGCGGCACCGGGGTGCTAACTGTCTCTGCCCTCCTCGGCATGGCGGCGCACCTTGAAGGCAAGTCATCAACCACCGCTGATATGGCCGGCCTCGCGCAGAAGGGTGGCGCAGTCTACTCGCATGTCCGCCTCGCCGACCGCGACGATCAACTGCTCAGCCCGCGCATCATTGCCGGTGGGGCGGACCTGGTGCTTGCCTGCGATGCTGTTGTTGCCGCCGACAAAGCCGCGCAAAATCTGATGCTGCCCAATCGTACTGCGGTCGTTGCGAACGCCGACGTCGCACCGACCAGTGATTTTGTCCGGGACCGCGATCTCGATTTTCAGCGTGCGCGCGTGGAAAAGGCGATCCGCTCGGCTGCCAATCCAAACGCCACCACATTCGTCGCCGCTGACACTGTCGCCACTGCCTTGCTTGGCGACGCTATCGGCGCGAACGTGCTGATGATGGGCTTTGCGTGGCAGCAAGGGCTGATCCCGCTGCAACTCGCCAGCATCGAACAGGCGATGGAGCTGAACGGCACCGCCATCCCGTTCAACAAGCGTGCTTTCGCGCTGGGCCGCCAGCTGGCCCATGATCCGAAATCGGTGCTGAACCTGGTCGAGGCGGCACGGGGCCCAGCCCCTGAACAGATGTCAGAAACTCTTGAGGACCTGATCGCGCGCCGGGTTGCCGACCTCACCGCCTACCAGAACGCAGCTTATGCTGCGCGGTTCACCGCACTGATTGACCGGGTCCGGAGCATCGGGGACGAAACACTCACCGATGCGGTCGCCCGCAGCTACTATAAGTTGCTGGCCTACAAGGATGAATATGAAGTCGCGCGACTGTATACCGATGGCCGGTTTGAAGCCGCGCTCCTGCAGCAGTTCAGCGGTGGCAGTCGTCCGAAGATCATGCTGTCGCCACCCATTTTCGCCAGGATCGACCCGGCGACCGGTCGCCCGAAGAAATACAGCTTCGGCCCCTGGGTTTTGTTGCTGTTCCGCCTGATGGCAAAGTTCAAAGGCCTGCGCGGTACCGCGTTTGACCCCTTTGGCCGCAACCCGGAGCGGGCCGAAGAACGGGCCCTGATCGGCTGGTACGAAGCGGTCATCGATCGATTGCTCGCAGGCGTTTCGCCGTCCAACATGAAATTGGCAACCGAGATCGCGCGCCTGCCGCTCGACATCCGCGGCTACGGCCCGGTCAAGAACGCGGCAATTGCCTCGGTCAAAGCGCAGGAGACCAGGCTGTGGGGAAAATGGCCGGTGGCCCTGACGCAGGCAGCGGCGTGACGCCGGAAATCCCCGGCTGACAAATCGCAAAAGTTGCGGCATCGTGACTATAACGCCGGGGGGGTGAATGACCGAAACGCTGCGATCCCGCATCTATGGCCTGCTCGGCGACAGCGAGGAGCGCAGCCGCGCCCGGCTGGCGGTGTCGGCAGCGATCCTCTCGGCAATCACGATTGGCGTGAGCGCAGCAGTCTATGGCACCCTTCCAGGTCTCGCGCCGTCCGAAGTCATGCTCATTGCATTTGTGCGCCATGCCACGGTCGCGATCCTGTTGCTGGAGTATCTGGCACGGCTTTGGACGGCACCGGAGGGCGGTGCAGATGCCTTTGCGCGCCCCTTGCATGCCCGGATATCCTATGTCCGCAGCTTTGCCGGGGTTATCGATCTCGCGGTTGTGCTGCCATCGATTGTCAGCCTGTTCGTCGCAATTGCGTCCGACTGGTATGTCCTCGGGGCAGTCGCTGCGCTGTTCAAACTGTTGCGATATCTGCCAGCGCTGACCCTGATGAGCGCGGTGCTCGCGCGCGAGGGCCGGTCGCTGTTTGCCTCGATGATCACGATGGGCGTGCTGCTCGTGATCGTGTCCAGCATCATGTATGTGCTTGAGCGCGACGGTCAGCCCGGCGCGTTCAAGTCGATCCCGCACACCATGTGGTGGGGCATCGTGACCATGGCGACCGTCGGCTATGGTGACATGGCGCCGCAGACCGGGCTCGGCAAGATATTCGGCGGCTTTACCATGCTGCTCGGCATTGCAATGTTTGCTGTGCCGGCCGGCATCCTAGCGACTGGATTCGCGGAGGAGCTGCGCAAGCGCGACTTTGTGATCACCTGGCACTCGGTCGCCAAGGTCCCGCTGTTTGCCTCACTCGATGCAACGCGGATCGCCAGCATTGCGCGCCTGTTGATGCCGCAAATCGTTCCGGCCAAATCGGTCATTGTCCGGCGGGGTGACAGTGCCGATGCGATGTTCTTTATCATGGAAGGGTTGGTTGAAGTTGAACTGCAACCTGCCAGTATCCGGCTCAAGCCAGGGCAATATTTTGGTGAGGTCGCTCTGCTGACGGGCGGCATGCGGACCGCGACAGTT
>JAYVLC010000285.1:0-11166 GCA_043759675.1 Sphingosinicellaceae bacterium | reverse complement strand
ATCGGCGGCCACATGACCGACCCGACCTACACTGCGGTCTGCGGCGGCGATACCGGCCATGCCGAGGCGATTCGCGTTACGTTTGACCCACAGGTCGTCAGCTATGATGAATTGCTCGATGTGCTGTTCCACGTCCACGACCCAACGACGCTCAACCGTCAGGGCAATGACAGCGGGACGCAGTACCGGTCGGCGATTTTCCCGCACGGCGATGCGCAGTGGTCAAGTGCAGTCGCCGCCATCGCCGCAGCGCAGTCCCACTGGCCTTCGAGGATCGTCACCTCGATCGAGGATGGCAGCCAGACCTGGTATCCGGCGGAGGACTATCATCAGGAATATTTCGCCAACAATGGCGGCGCGAATCCCTATTGCTCGATGGTCGTCGCACCGAAGGTTCGCAAGTTCCGCGAAAAATATGCGGGGCGTCTGAAGTCAGCGGCTTGAAGACGTCCTCTCCCGTATTGGGAGGGGCATGGGTCGGCATTGCGGAAACGTGGGCAGTATTGGGGATGTTCGCATCCCCGCCCCTTTCCAGGGCAGACGTTAGGCAAAAGGCGGGAACGACGATAAGCCGGTCTTGGGGGGACCACCGTCATGCATTTCCACTTGCCAAAACCCATACACGGCTGGCGCGCGTTTGCCGGCGAAGTGGGAATCATCGTGGTAGGCATATTGATCGCGCTTTCGCTCGAGCAGATCGTCTCGACCTTGCACGATCGCGCGACGGCGGCTGAGGCGCGCTCAATCATCCGGGGCGAAATCGAGCTGAATCTGAAAACGATGGTGCTTCGGTCGGAGACCGAGCCATGTCTGCGGGCAAGGTTGCGCGAAATCGCCGCGTTTCTCGATGCAACCGAGCGCGGGCTGAAGCCGACGCCGCTCCGTTGGGTCGGCGCGCCATTCGCACCGCTTCTGTCGCATACCGGATTTCAGTCGGCGCAGAGCGCAGGGACGACCTTTCTCTTGCCCCAAGCCGAACAGCAGCAGATTGCTGCGCTCTATCTCGACTTCAACGACTTCAACGAGTCGAACACGCGCGAGTGGTATGATTGGGCGCAGCTTCGAACCCTGGTAAGCGCACAAGCAGAGTTGAGCGCACCGGAAATTACCCGGCTGCGGTCTGCCCTGCAGGACGCCGGCGCCGCCGGATCGCTGGTTCGCATGGATATAGCTTATGCCATGGCTGAGGCTCGCGAATATGGCCTGAAGCTTCCTCGCAAGCGGACGGACCCCAAAAAAATCGCTTCGGTATGTCTGCCCGCTGCCACGCCTTATGAGGAGGCGGTCAAGCTTGCCCGGTACAATGGCGTTCCATTTTCCGAATAGTGAACCTGCAGCGACCGCCCGCAAGATAGGTGGCCAGATGACGGCTCTAAGCGTCGCTTTCGATCGCGGCTTCGGCGAGTGAGCGCCTTGCACCGAACGGCAGTGGGGCATGTTCGAGCGCTTGCTATTGCACGCGGTAGCGGTTGAACCAGTCGATGACCGCGACGTTGGACGTCAACCATTGGCTCGGTCGTCCCATGCCGTGGTTGGCTTCGGGCAGGCGCACCATCATCGCCGGGACACCGCGCAGCTTCAATGCCTGATAATAGGCCTCGGTCTGCGCGATGGGCGTTCGGAAATCCGCCTCGCCGGTGATCAGCAGCGTTGGCGTCACCACCTTGCCGACCAGACTCAGCGGTGACTGTTTCCAATAGACGTCATGGCCGTCCCACGGGTTTGCCCCGCCGAGCCAATAGCCGACTGTGAGCGACTGAATATCGGATGACAGCGCCTGCACAGTCCAGTCGGTCACTGGCCGTAGTGCAGCGGCGGCGCGGAACTGGCCCGGTGCTTTGGCAATGGCCCACAGGGTCAACACGCCGCCACCGGACCCGCCGCTGATGAACAGGTTGCGGGCATCGACAAAGGGTTGTCTTACCATTGCAGCGACACCCGACATCAGATCATCATGGTCCTCGCTGGGGTAGGGGTGGCCGTAGAAATTGGCGAACTGCTCACCATAGCCGATGCTGCCGCGCGGGTTGCTGAACAGCACGAGATAGCCGTTCGCAGCATAGAGCTGATGGGTGACCGAGAACATCGGGCCGTAATCGCCATTTGGCCCGCCGTGGATATCGAGGATCAGCGGATATTTTTTGGCCGGGTCGAAATCAGGCGGATATTGCACCCAGCCCTCGATGTCGCGACCATCAGCGGTCGATTTCCAGGTCAGGCGCTCCAGTTTCCCGAGCGATTTGGCTGCACGCCAGTCGGCGTTGAAGTCGATGCTGGTCACCAACTTGCCGTGCCGCTGCACGGCCAGTCCTGCCGGACGGTCAGCGAACAACGAGGTGTATGCGGTGATTGCGCCGCCGGTCGAAAAACTGCCGCCAGCCGACGGGAGGTACAGGCGAGTGCCGCCAACCTCCTTCACGACGACACGGGGTACACCGCCCGCGACTGCAACTTCGATGACCCGGGTCACGCCTGCTTCGTTCATCAACCCGCGGACAAATTTGCCGTCCGTGCTCCACAACGGCGCGTGTATTTCCCGGTCAAGTGCGCTGGTCAGGTTGCGCGGCGTCCCGCCCGTAATCGGCACCACCCAAAGGTCCGGCCGGACATAAAAGGCCGGTTTGTCGGGCGCACCCGAATAGGCAACCCACTTGCCATCGGGGGAGACTGCCGGTTCGCCTTCGACACCGTCACTGCTGGTCAGTTGGCGCGAGCCACTACCATCGACGGACACGACATAAAGATCGGAGTCACGGCCCTTCAGGTCGGCGTCAGGCCGGATCAGCGCAGCGACGACGAGCGACATTCCATCCGGGGTCCAGACGACCGGTGAATCAGCGCTGATCTGGGCGACGTCACCCTTGGTGATCTGCCGCGGCGGACCGCCATCCGCCCCGATGATGAACAGATGCCGCGCACCTTGTGCCTGATAGCCACCGTCGTTGAGGCGGTACTGGAAGTCGGTGACGACCCGTGCATCGGCTGCCCAGGTTGCGCCCTCAGGTTTGGTGGGCATCCCGGTGAACGTCACCGGTTTTGCATCGACCTGTGCGGCAAAGGCGATGGATTTTCCGTCAGGGCTCCACGCGAATTGCCCCGGCGCCCGGTTGCCCGACGTCACGGGTCTGCCAATGCCCTCCGAAAGGCGCATCACGTGCAATTGCGGCTTGCCTGCAACCGGCGCGATATAGGCGATACGGCTGCTGTCAGGTGACCAGCGCGCGCCGGCTGCGCCTGCCGGACCACCGATCAACAGCTGCTTGTCGCCGCCCACAGTCAGCAGCCACAATTCGCCCATCCGCTTGTCGGTGGCGATATCGGCATAGGTTCGCATGAACAGCACGCGGCGGCCATCTGGTGACACTTGCGGGTTTTCTACTTGCGAGATGCGGAAAATATCGCCTGCCTCGTAAGGCGTCGCAGCGATTGCCGGTGTCGCAAGCAGCAGCGCCGCCAATAGTGTGAGTTTCATGTCCGTCCCCAAATAGCCATCGTGCCATCCTGCCAGAGCCGTCATCATGACGAAAGTCAGGATCTCGTGGATGTTTGCGGCACCCGCAGGGAGGTCCTGACGTTCGTCAGGATGACGGGTGGTTTGGCCGTGGAGGATTTGGAGCCATGACGATGTTCGATGACTGGCGCGCCCGCTCGCCTTTTTACGACGAGAGCCATGAGGCGGTGGCTCAATCGGTGCGCAAGTTCGTCGAGCGGGAGGTGATGCCGAACATTGACGCATGGGAAGATGCGCGAGAGTTGCCGCGCGCCTTGCACAAAAAGGCTGCTGAGGCTGGCATATTGGGCCTCGGTTATCCGGAAGAATATGGCGGGCATAGCGAAGGCTTCGACATCTTCCATTCGCTGACCCAGTCCGAGGAGATGGCGCGTCCGGGGGCAGGCGGACTTGGTGCCTCGCTGATGACCCACGGCATCGGTCTGCCGCCGATCCTGCGCATGGGGTCAGACGAGATGAAGCGCCGGATCGCGCCTGCCGTCCTGTCGGGTGACAAGCTGATCGCATTGGCGATTACCGAACCGTCGGGCGGCTCCGATGTCGCGCAGCTGAAGACGCGGGCCGAACGCGTCGGCAACAAATATGTCGTCAACGGCGCCAAGATGTTCATCACCACCGGCATGCGCGCCGATTATTACACGGTGGCGGTCAGGACCGGCGGGCCGGGGATGGCGGGCGTATCGCTGATGCTGATCGAGAAAGGCATGCCGGGGTTCACGCAGACCCGGCTGGAGAAAATGGGCTGGCATTGCTCGGACACCGCCGCGCTGTACTTCGACAATGTCGAGGTGCCGCCGGAGAATATGATCGGGCCGGAGAATGCCGGGTTCATGGGGATCATGCAGAATTTCAACGGGGAACGGCTCGGCATGGCGATGGGCTGCTGCGCGATGGCGCGGGTGTGTCTGGAGGACGCCGGGGAATGGGCGGTGACACGCGAAACCTTTGGCAAGCGGCTGGCGCAGCACCAGTCGATCCGCATCAAGCTTGCGGACATGGCCCGGCAGATCGAGGCGACGCAGGCCTGGGTCGACCTGTGCGCCTGGCAGCACCGCGAAGGCAAAGGCCGCCCCGCCGACTATGCGATGCTGAAAGTGCAGGCGACGCGGATGCTGGAGGCGGTTGCCCGTGATGCTGCGCAGGTGCTCGGCGGGGCCAGCTACATGAAGGGCAGCAAGGTCGAACGCATCTACCGCGAGGTCCGCGTCAACGCGATCGGCGGCGGCAGCGAGGAGATCATGCTCGACCTAGCAGGACGGCAGCTGGGGTATAAGTGAACCCGCGCCTACCGCACCCCAGCCCGGATGAAGCTGCGGATATCGCCTGACAATTTCGCGAGATCGGCGTCCTTGACATACATCATGTGGCCCGCGCCGTAATAGTGCCATTGTACCCGGGCGCCGCCGGGGATGCCCGTGCGGTTGAGGCTATATTCAGCCCCGAAGAACGGCGTCGCGAAGTCGTAATAGCCCTGCGCGACGAAGACGTTGAGGCCGCTATTCTCGCGCAGAGACTGGCCGATCCACGGCGCGACGTTGAGATAGGCCTCGCCACCCCGGTTGCCGCCGATGTTCCAGTCCCAGTCGCGTACCCCGCCAATCGTTACATAGTCCCGGTCCATTTTCAGGCCGAGATCACCGCGCGCATAGCTGTTCATCGCAGCGGTATAGGCTCCGTCGATGGCATAGAAGCTCGGGTCGTTATCGGGGCTTTCGCCGGCATTGTCATAGTCTTTGCCGGTATAGCGGGTGTCGAGGCGGCCGACGACAAGGCCCTGGTCGCGCAGCAGTTCCTTGTAGAAGCGGCCGGGCGTCACGCGGATGTCAGCATTTTCAAGAAACTGCTCCGACAGGCCGGTGTAGCGCGACAGGTCCTTGCGGATCGCAGCGCGCTGTTCGGCAGGAAGCGAATTGCCCTGAAGCAGTGCCGAGGCATAGGGGCCGATGGCCCAGGCGCGGGCTTCGGCGGTGAATTGTTCGACGCTCGCCGGCTTGTTCGCGACCTTATCGTGATACCAAGCGGTAGCCGCCATCGAGGGCAGGTTGGTGACATAACCAAGTTCGTTGCCTGCTGAGTCGCTGGCGACGGTGAAGTCTAGAATGGCCGAAATCAGGATCAGCCCGTTCATCGCCACATCGTTGTAGCTGCTCTCCAGCTCGTGATCGACCGCAACAGTCCGGGTCGTGCCATAGCTTTCGCCGCCGAGAAATTTCGGGCTGTTCCACCGGCCATTGTCACCCAGCCAGGTGCGGATGAACTGCGCGACTGATTTTGCATCCTTGGTCACACCCCAATATTCCTTGGGGTCGGTTTTCCCCAGCGCCCGGGAAAAGCCGGTCCCGACCGGGTCGATGAATATGATGTCGGTGACGTCGAGCAAGCTGTCGACATTGTCGATGATCGGATAGGGCGGGGCACCGTCGTCTTTGGCGTTGGGGATGACCACACGCTTGGGGCCAAAGGCACCCATGTGCAGCCACAGCGAGCCTGAGCCGGGACCGCCGTTGAACAGGAAGGTCACGGGGCGTTTGGGATCAACGGGGCCGTCCTTGATATAGGCGGTCGAGAAAATCGCCGCGAGCGGCTTGCCGTCCTTGTCCTTGAGATAGGTCTCGCCTGCGGTGGCGGTGTAAGCGACGGTCACGCCGCCGAACGTACCTTTGTGCCTGGTGACCGAGACAGTCGGGGCTGGAATCGGCGCAGCCGCGGCTTCGTCCTTTGCATCCGGCTTTTTGGCGTCCTGCGCGAACACGGTGGCGGACAGCAGGACAGCTGTCGCGGCGGCAAGGCGGAAGGATTTCATCGGTGACCCCTAGGCAAACTCAAGCGGCGAGTTGTGGCACGCCAACGGGTGTTACTCAACCGCGCGTTGCTGCGGCCCGGTTCAAGCGGTCGTTGATCGCGACGCCGAGGCCAAAATTGGGGACCGGGGCGACGGCGATGCGGCTGCAACCGCTGGCTTCGGCACTGTGCAACGCGGCAAATAAATTGGCGGCAGCCTCGGTCAGATCAGCGGTCACTGACAGGTTCAGGTCGCCGCCGGTGACGCCAAAGCCGATGTGGAATTCGCCCGAGTCAGCTGTTAGCGCGTTGATCCGGAGTGGCTGTGACGGCGCATAATGGCTGGCCAGTTGGCCTGGCGCGATGATGGCGGGCCCGGCAGCCCCCAGCGGAATGCCGAGCATGTCCGCCGGGACTGCACCTGGCCGCAGCAGCGTGGCGCGGTCGCCATCAATTGCGACAATCGTTGATTCAACACCGGCGCTGGTCGGCCCGCCATCAAGGATCAGCGGAACGCGGTCACCAAGGCTGGCCGCGACATGTGCTGCGGTGGTGGCGCTGATCCGCCCCGACGCGTTGGCACTTGGTGCAGCCAGCGGCCGGCCCAGTCCGGCAATAACCGCCTGCATGACCGGGTGCGCCGGACAGCGGACCGCGAGCGTCGGCAGGCCTGCCGTCACGAGGCCCGCAACAGGTGCGCCCATCTTCAGCGGCAGCACAAGCGTGAGCGCACCGGGCCAGAACCTGGCCATCAAGTCGCGGGCAAGTGGCGGAATGTCCACCAGCGTTTCGGCCATCGCCACACCGCTGACATGCACGATCAGCGGGTTGAAACTTGGGCGACCCTTCGCGGCATATATCCGCGCCACCGCTTCGCCATTTGCCGCATCGGCGGCCAGACCATAAACAGTCTCGGTCGGCAGCGCGACGATCCCGCCATCTCTCAGAACCGCGATGGCATCATCGATGCCAGGGACTTCACCCTCACCCGCTGGGGGCCCTGGGGGCCACGAGTCGCCTCTCCCCTCAAGGGAGAGGGGGATTGTCAGCCCCTCTCCCTTGAGGGGAGAGGACGACTCAGGCGCAGCCTGAGCGGGTGAGGGTGAATCGCAGAGCGCCTGATAAAAATCCTCCAGCACGGCGTCGGTATTCTTCAGCACATGATTGTTCCAGAATCTCAGGACGCGGTATCCCTCGCGTTGCAGAAATGCTGTTCGTGCCTCGTCATAGGCGAGCTGCGAGGCATGTTGACCGCCATCGGCCTCGACGATCAGCCTGGCCTCGGCACACACGAAATCGGCGATGTATCGGCCGACATGCTGCTGCCGCCGGAACTTTGCACCTGCAAGCTGGCGGTTGCGCAGTTTTGCCCACAGGCGAATTTCAGCGTCCGACGCCAAGTGCCGTAACGCTCGTGAAAATTCAATCTGATTGGATTTCAATGGTCGGATCATCGCCGCCCACCCTCACCCGCTCGTGGCCTTGGCGGCCGCGAGTCGCCTCTCCCCTCAAGGGAGAGGGGGTAGAATGTTTGTCGGTTCATGGCTTCGCGCTATACGCTCAGGCACCAAAGTCCAAGGGGATCACATGTCGTATACCGCACCTGTCGTCGAGCAACGCTTTGTGCTGGAGACAATTGCTGACCTGCCCGGGCTTGCGAAACTCCCGCAGTTTGCTGCGGCCTCGCCCGATTTGGTGGAGGCGATTCTGACCGAGGCGGCGAAGCTCGCGGAAAATGTGTTCGCGCCGCTCAACAGAATCGGCGACCAACAGGGTGCGAAATGGGCGGATGGCGTCGTGACACTGCCTGCCGGGTTCCGCGACGCCTATCGGCAATATGTTGATGGGGGCTGGGGATCGCTCGGTGCCGATCCCGCGCATGGTGGACAGGGCTTGCCGTTTGTCCTCGCCAGCGCCGTGCAGGAGCAATTGTCCAGCGCCAACATGGCGTTTTCCCTGTGCATGATGCTGACGCAAGGCGCGATCGAGGCGGTGCAGGCGCACGGCTCCGACCGCCAGAAGGTCGAATATCTAACGAAGCTGGTCAGCGGCGAATGGACCGGGACGATGAACCTGACTGAACCCCAGGCCGGATCGGATGTCGGGGCCTTGCGCAGCCGGGCCGAGCCGCGCGGGGATGGCAGCTACCGGATCAATGGTTCAAAGATATTCATCACTTGGGGCGAGCATGATGTCGCCGACAACATCGTCCATCTAGTGCTGGCACGGCTGCCTGATGCCCCGGATGGAACCCGGGGCATTTCGTTGTTTCTGGTGCCGAAAATTCTGCCGGACGGATCGCGGAACGACCTGAAGTGCGCCAGCATCGAGCACAAGCTTGGTATTCACGCGTCGCCGACCTGCACGATGGTGTTTGGCGATGGCGGTGATTGTATCGGCTGGCTGATCGGGGCCGAAGGGGCCGGGATGCGGGCGATGTTCACCATGATGAACCACGCGCGCGTCAATGTCGGTTTGCAGGGCGTGGCGATTGCCGAGCGGGCAACGCAGGCGGCCGTCGCCTACGCGCGCGAGCGGGTCCAGTCGGGCAAGATCATCGCGCATGCCGATGTGCGGCGCATGTTGATGACGATGCGGGCGACCACCGAGGCGGTTCGGGCGCTGACCTATTACAACGCCGCCGCCGTTGACCGGGGCCATGCTGGTGACACCGGGGCGCGGCGACTGGCTGACCTGCTGACGCCGGTGACCAAGGCCTATGCGACCGACAGCGGGGTCGAACTGGCGAGCCTTGGGGTCCAAGTGTTTGGCGGGATGGGGTTCATCGAGGAAACCGGGGCAGCCCAGCATTGGCGGGATGCCAGGATTGCGCCAATCTACGAAGGAACCAACGGCATCCAGGCGATGGACCTGGTGGCTCGCAAATTGCCGCAGGGGGCATGGAAAGATTTGTTTGCGGACATGCGGGCCGATATTGCGATGTTGCCGCAGGATGGCGATCTTGGGGCGCTCAGGCCCTATCTGGACGATGGTCTGGCGGCGCTGGAGACCGCAACGGTCTGGATGATTGGCAATCAGGGCGAGGCGCAGCGCGACGCGGCCGCCGGTGCGACCCCCTATTTGCGGATGTTCGGGATCGTGGTTGGCGGCTGGTTGCTGGCAAAGCAGGCGGTTGCTGCCGCACGCGGCGTCGACGGCTATGACCCGGCGTTCCTGAAGGCAAAGGTCATCACGGCGCGATTCTTTGCCGAGCAGGTCCTGCCGCAAGCCGTCGGATTGCTCGGGCCGGCGACGCGGGGCAGCGCGCTTTTCGATGCGCTCGAGGAGGCGCAGTTTGCCGCAGCCTAAAGCGGCGGCATCGCCCCGTCGGGATCACCGACGGCACGAACAGCCGGGATCAGGGCTCCAATCGAACGATGGTTCAAGCGTCGGCGGTGACGAAAAGTTCCGTCGGCGTCAGGCCAAGGCGATCAATATGATCGCGGATACGCGGCCAGTCGGTTCGCAGAAACGACTGGCGCTCGGTGTTCAAAAGCGCCTCACGCGCCCCGGGTTCAACAAACAGGCCGAGGCCTTTTTTCGCCGAAATCAGGCCTAGCGACTGGAGCTCCTGATAGGCCTTTGACACCGTCAGCGGATTGACTTCGCGGTCCGCTGCAAGCGCCCGAACCGATGGCAACATATCCCCGACGGCGTAGCGGCCACCCAGGATACCGCTGACAATCAGGTCACGGATTTGCAGATAGATCGGTCGCGCGTCCTGCCACATGAGTGTCATATGCACCTAGGACGGCACAATGGTCAAGCCTGTGTATTAGGTATGTCACCCAGTCCATCGGCGAACGACGCTGGCAAGGTCGGGTCTTGGCCGTTCGGTCAGCTCACGTGTTGGTGATCCGATGAACACAAAGCCGGCGATTCGCCCGCCTTCGTCTGCAAAGACGCTGCGAATGGCCTCCGAATATGCCGCCCAGCCAGTCAGCCAGTTTGCGACAAATCCCATGGCGTGTGCGGCATGTAACAGGTTCATGATCGCGGCACCGACCGACAGTTCCTGCTCCCACACCGGGATATGGCTCGTGACCACCGGACATGCGGTGACGACGACGAGCGTCGGGGCCCCTTGGGCGAATGCCCGGATCGCGTCGACTTCCGTGCGCCCGGGGTCAGGCCGTGTCTCCCGGTATGCTGCCTCGAGCAGGGCTTGCAGTTCGTCGCGCTTGTCACCGGGAATGATTGTGAAGCACCAGGGTGCGAGCTTGCCGTGGTCCGGTGTCCGGGCTGCGATCTCCAGAATCTGTGTCAGTTGTGCGTCGCACGGGCCGGGCTCCCCCATGTCCCGCGCTTTTCCGGAGCGGCGGGTGGCAAGGAGGGTGAGGGGGTCGGAGCGGTCGTTGAAGGTCATGTTACCGCGACTAGCCCATTGCCAAAGGGCCGTCACCCCTGCGAAGGCGCAGTGATGATTGTGTTTATCTTGGCCGCCGCCGCCGCAGCTGCGTCGCCGGACATCATTGTGACGGGCCGCAGCTTGCCGCAGCCGGCGGGGGCTTTGGCTTATGGAGCCGTCACAATCAACGCCGATCACTTGCGCTCCGAAGCCTCGGGGCGGCTGGAGGACGCCCTGCGGGATGTGGCGGGCTTCCAGCAGTTCCGGCGCAGCGATAGCCGGGCCGCCAACCCGACCTCGCAAGGTGCAAGTCTGCGCTCGCTCGGCGGCAATGCAGCAAGCCGCGCGCTGGTCTTGTTGGACGGCGTACCGGTTGCCGACCCGTTTGCCGGGTGGATCCCCTGGCCGGCATTGTCGCCTGACCGCTTGGTGGCGGCGCGTGTCACGCGTGGCGGCGGGGCGGGGGCATTTGGCAGTGGAGCGTTGGCCGGGACGATAGAGCTATTCAGTGCGGGCACCGGAGATC
>JAYVLC010000284.1:0-8750 GCA_043759675.1 Sphingosinicellaceae bacterium | reverse complement strand
GTCCATGACGCGGGTTACCTTGCCAACGATGCCGCCGCCGGTGACGACGCTGTCACCCTTTTTGACGGCGTCGATCATCGCCTTGTGCGCCTTCATGCGCTGTTGTTGCGGGCGGATCATCAGGAAATAGAAGATGATGAAGATGAAAACCAGCGGGGCAAACTGGAGAAAGGCGCTTGCGCCGCCGCCCGCGCCCGTCGCAGTCTGGGCATAGGCTGGATTGATCCACATGGGTCTGGGCTTTCCGCTTGATTGGTATTCGATCTGGCGCGCTTCTATACAAGTGCAAGTGAGCGACGCAATGATTCCCCCCGATAGCGACATTCCCGGCACACTGGCGCGCATCGCGGCAGCGCTTGAGCGGCTGGGACCGCCGTCGGTGACCGACGCCAATCCGGCCACGGGCGATGCCTTTGTCTGGACCGGTGCCGAGCTGCGCGCCGCCACCGTTTCGCCGGTCCGCCCGCTGTCGCTGCTGCTCGGCATTGATTCGCAAAAGGCGGTGCTGCTCGCCAATGTGGAGCGCCATGCTGCCGGACTGCCATCGCATGATGTGCTGCTCTGGGGTTCGCGCGGCATGGGCAAGAGCGCGCTGGCCAAGGGGGTTGTCGCCGATGTGCGTCGGCGCGGGATCGATTTCGCGCTGATCGAAGTGGCCCGGGCCGACATCGGCAGCCTGCCTGCCCTGTTCCGCCGTCTGGCCGGATGTAACCGTCGCTTCCTACTGTTCTGCGATGACCTGTCGTTCGAGGCTGACGAGCATGACTATAAGGCGCTCCGTTCGGTCCTCGAAGGCGGGATTGAGGAACGCCCCGAAAATTGCCGCCTTATCGTTACCTCAAACCGCCGCCACCTCGTCCCGCGCGAACATGCCGACGCCGACAACGCCATCAACGCCCGTGATGTCCTCGATGACCGGCTGGCACTTGCCGACCGGTTCGGCCTGTCGCTCGGTTTCCACAATTGCGATCAGCCGACTTTTCTGGCGATGGTCAGGGCCTATGCAGTCGCGTTCGGCCTGCCGTTCGACGAGCAGGCGGCACTAACCTGGGCAACCGGTCGCGGATCGCGGTCGGGCCGGGTCGCATGGCAATATACCCAGGATGTGGCGGGGCGGGTTGGCAAGACACTGGCCTGAAATATACCCGTCATCCTGACGAAAGTCAGGACCTCCCGCCGGGTAGGGCCTACTCACAACGAGGTCCTGACTTTCGTCAGGATGACGCGCTGGATTAAATCGCTTCGCCCTTCAGTAGCCGCTCCATTGCGCCACCGAATTTCACCTCGGGGCCGATCTTGAAAATCCCGTTGGCGCGCAGGCAGGGCTCGCCGTCGGCGGTCGCCAGCATCTGGGCGAACAGGGTCTTGTGGGTCTTGCGGAGGACCTGCGTTCGCCCCTCGACCCAGCATCCCAACGGTGCGGTTGCGAGAAAATCGGTGGTGAGGCTCATCGTCGGCATGAACCGGTCGGCAAGGCCCGCCTGCATCCGCGCCGCAAACGGCAATTGCATGTCGGCAAACAGCGCCAGCATTCCGCCGTGACAGATGCCCATCGGGTTGCAATGCCGCTCCTCGACGCGAAAGCCAAGCAGCAGGTCCCCGTCCACGACGCGACAATAAAGCGGGCCATTCACCCCGACAAAGCCGGTCTTGAAGGGCAGTTCGATGAATCCATCCGGAATTTGCGTAGTCATATGCAACCCATAGCGGACAGGGACGATCAGGGCACTGTCAATTAGTTCAGCCGACCACGTCCCATCGGGCTATCGAGGCTGAAGGGCGGGATGGCGGCGTCGAATTGCGCCCCGTCGCAAACCATCTGATAGCTGCCGCGCATCGTCCCAGACGCGGTCGGGAGCGGGCAGCCGGAGACATAATCGAACGACCGGCCTGGCTCGATCACCGGCTGTTCCCCGACAACGCCCGGTCCCTCGACTTCATCAACGCGGCCCCGGGCGTCGGTGATGATCCAGTGGCGGCTGATCAGCTGTACGGATGCGTCACCCTCATTCTCCAGCCGGATATGGTAGGACCAGACCCAGCGACCACCCGCCGGATCGGACTGATCGGGCAAGTAGCTTGGGTTGACGCGGACCGTTACGCCACGCGTCGTCGCAAAATAGGGGAATAGGACTTTCACAGCCCGATGCTTACCAGCGCTGCATCTAGGTCATCGATGACATCGGCGGCATCTTCCAGCCCGACCGACAGCCGCAACATCCCTTCGGTGATGCCCATCTCCTCGCGCGCCTCAGACGACACGCTGGCGTGCGTCGTGGAGGCGGGATGCGTCATCAGGCTGCGCGAATCGCCGACATTGTTGGAGATATCGATCAGCTCCAGCGCATCAAGCAATGCGTGGGCCTGTGCCCGCCCGCCATCCAGAAACAGCGCCATGATCGTCCCGCCTGCATCCATCTGGCGCATCGCCAGCCCGTGTTGCGGGTGGCTGGCCAGCGCCGGATACAGGATGCGCGGCACCCGCTTTTCCAGAAACGCCGCCACCGCAAGCGCATTTTCGCTGGCCTTGCGGACGCGGAGATCAAGCGTCTCAAGACTTTTTAGAATAACCCATGCATTGAACGGTGACAGGTTCGGCCCGGTATGCCGGGTGAACGCCAGCAGCGTGTCCTGCACCCATTTTTCCGTCCCGAGCACCGCGCCGGCCAGCACCCGCCCCTGACCATCCATATGCTTGGTCGCGGAATAGGCGACGATATCTGCGCCAAATTCCATTGGTCGTTGCAGGGCGGGGGAGGCGAAGGCATTGTCAACAATCGCCAGAGCCCCCGCATCATGTGCCAGATCGCACACCGCCCGGATGTCGATAACATCGAGCGTCGGATTGGCGGGCGTCTCAAAGAAAAACGCCTTGGTATTTGGCTGCCGTGCCTTGGCCCAGGCGTCAACATCGGCACCGTCCACGGTCGTTGTCTGAACCCCAAAGCGCGGCAGGATGCTGTCGATCAACACCCGGCACGACCCGAACGCAGCCTTGGCCGCAACAACATGGTCACCAGCCGAAACTGTCGACAACAAAGCTGCTGTCATTGCCGCCATGCCCGTCGTCTGCGCCCGGCAGGCCTCCGCCCCTTCGAGCAGACACAGCCGCTCCTCCAGCATCTGCACCGTGGGGTTCTGCAGCCGCGAATAGGTCATCCCCGGTCGTTCACCGCGGAAGCGGGCTGCGGCCTCCTCCGCGTCGTCATAGCAATAGCCCGACGTCAGGAAGATC
The DNA here is from genome assembly GCA_043759675.1 of Sphingosinicellaceae bacterium. Classification (GTDB taxonomy): domain Bacteria; phylum Pseudomonadota; class Alphaproteobacteria; order Sphingomonadales; family Sphingomonadaceae; genus JADCGM01. Next base: position 5,515 of record JAYVLC010000284.1, on the reverse strand, counting down.
GCTTCCGACGTTTCGCCATATTCCGATCGCGCCGTGCCGCCCCGGACGGCGCGCGTCGCGGGCCGCCAGCCTTTGGTGATCTCGCGATTCTGTCCGCTGGTCCGTTTCATGGCCGCTGCTTTGCCGTGGCAGGCCGGAGCCGTCAACGGACTGGCGCTCAGAACGCCCCGGGGACCTCGCGCTGGATCGTCGTCGGCTGTTGCGGAGTCAGCAATTCGCGCGGCGCGTCGGCGCGGACCCCGAGGCTAGTCTGCTCGCCCACGCTGATCCGGGTGCAACTCCGGCCGGCAAGAAAGTCGAGCGCCGAACGGGTCGAGGCTTCCAGCGGATTTCCCAGCGGGCGGGTGATGTCGTCCGTCGCCTGACAGCTTGCCTCCACGGTCGCACCAAGGCCGGTGAAATAGGCCCCCTGCCGCGCGCTGTTCTGCGTCGCAAACGCCACCACTCGCAGCCGATCATCGCACGCTGCCCGGTCAAGCGCGATCTGCCCGACCGGCTTGCCAAAGGTGTTGGTTCCGATCAGCGCTGCGCTGGCGTGCAGATACGGGATGAACGTGTTGATCACCAATTCGCTGGCCGATGCCGTGCCGCCGGTCCCGATGAACGCGATCCGGGTCGGGGCAATTGACTGGGCCTGTGGGCGGAACAGCCGCGTCTCATTCTCTGCGGACTTCGAAGCCCGGAAGGTGGTGAAGCTGAGGACGTCCGCGGTTGACCGGTCCCGCCCCATCAGATCGCTCACCAATTCGGCAATCGAAACCAACCCGCCGCCATTGTAGCGGAAGTCGACAATCACATCGGTGATCCCGGCAGTCCGGAACTGCGCAAAGGCGTTGCGGAGCGCCGGATCAGCCGTCGAAATGAACGTCCGCAGATTGACATATCCGACCTGTCGGCCACCATCATTGATGATTTGCGCCCCGTACCGCGTCGACACCGGAGTCAGCTCATATTCGGCTTTGGTGACGCTAAGGTCGCGGGTGCCGCGCGTATCGGTCACTCGCAGCAGCCGGTTAGTGCCAGCCGTGCTTGGCCCCAGCGCAGCGGTCACCCCGGCTGTGCCTTCAGTAGCGATGATCGAACTGACGGTACGCAAATCCGCCGCGCTGGTACCAATCGCCAGGATCTCGGTGCCGCGATCAATCCCGGCGGCCAGCGCCGGAGCGCCTTCAAATGCTTCCGATACAAAGACCCGCTGCTGCGAGGCGCTGGACGACAGTCGAATGCCGAACCCGGCGCTCGACCCCGACGCAAAGAACGCGTTCTCGTCGGCGATCGACGTCAGGTAGGTGAAGAACCGGTCGCGCCCCTGACTGCGCGCCACCGATGTCAGCGAGTCGATATAGTCTGGCACGGTTGCAAACCCGGCCGGATTGAACACGGCAGGCAGCGTTTCAGGGAACAGATACCATTCATTCAGCTGCGCTGCGGCCCAATCCTGGCGGCTGCGCAGCGAGCAGGTACCCGAGGTCGTGGTCGTCGATGCCCCGGTGTTCGCGCTGCTGGTTGGCGTTCCCCCACCGCCGCCGCCGCACGCCGCCAGCATGGCAAGAATTCCCACAACCGCTCCGAACCGCTGGCCAGTCATTGTGATTCCATTTCACCAGTCACGGGGCATCGCCCGGTTTTGGGGGCATCCACGGTCGCCCCAAACGGCGCGGCGATCCGAGGGCATCGTACAACCACTATTGGTCAAGATCGATAGTCGCGATTGGGTCAGTCGGCATCCCGGCCCGCGCGGCGGCGATCATCCGGCTGGCGGTGGCCGCTTGTGAGCCGCCATGCGGACTGTTGGCGATCGGGAGGAGCATTTGCACGGCCTCGTCGAGACGCTTTGCCCGGATCAATACCGACGCAGTCGACAGCGTAATGCCGGGTGCCTGGGGTGCAAGACTGGACGCCAGCAGCAGGACGTTCAGCGTGTTTTCCGACGGCTTCGCTTCCTGTGCGGCAAAGCTCATGCCATAGCGAAATAGCGGCACGGCATCGACCGGATCGAGTTTGTGGGCCCGTGCCAAAAGACGCCGCCCCATCACGATGTCCTTGCCCGCCAACGCCGCGACGCCGCGCAGCGTCAGTAACTCGGCATTCGTCGGGTCGCTCGCCAGCAGGGCATCGAGCAGGCCAATGCCGACCTTGACATCGCCCAGATCGACCTCGGCATGCGCGAGGACAGCCTGCGCAAATGCGTCTCCTGGATATTTTGCCGCCTCGGCGCGGACCTTACCGAGAACAGCGGGCCGCTCCGCAACGGTTACGCCAAGCCAGAGGCGGGCTTGCAGCAGCAGAAGCTCATCCGCCGACTCCGGCAGGGCACGAACCACCACCGCCGCCGCGGCTCCGGCATTGCGACGGTACCGCGACATCGTCATCTTGCCGCCGGAGAAATAGCCGCGCAGGTCTTTGCGGAAACCGTTGAAATCGGTCCCGAACGCGGATCGGAACGCCGCCTCATCGACCTTGCCCTCATTTGCCTGGCGCAAATAGGTCCGCAGGCTGGCCGTCTTGGCCGGATTCCGAAACAGATAGTGTACGGTTAGCCAGCTCTGTGAATAAAATGTATCGATATCAGGCGCGCGAAGGTCAACTGACCTGCGCGTAAAAAAGTCAGCGGGTTCAATCCACGGCTGACTATTCAATGTGTAGGCGACGCCCGGATTAACATTTCCAACCGTAATACTTTCCGTCCCAATTCTGGTCGTCGCCATATATTCTGCAAACCCCTCGACATACCATGGCGGATACGCTCCCATTCGATTTTGAAACATGAAATGGTGCGCCACTTCGTGGAACAACGACTGAATGCTGTTGGTTTCTGAATATCCGGATGTCTCAAGCGCCAGCGCCAGAGTCTTGGTCGAACCTGTCACATAGATGCCCGCAGCTGCGGATGGCAGAGTCACCAACTTCCGCATCGCCGCTACGTCCGGAACCAGATAAATATCGAGGCGCGGTTGGGGCTCCAATTCCTCGACACCGGTCAGATCGTCCAAAACTGACCAATAGCCCTCCAGAATATTGCCGACATTGCGAAGGCCTTTCTCGCTGCCCTCGCTGTACACCCGAAAATGCCTGGTTTCTACGACCTGCCAGCGAGCCTGCGCTGGCGCGGCGATCAGGGCGGCGACAACCAAGGCGAACGCTGATGCGATTGATCTCACGCGCAATGTCTCCTACTCGACGCTCCAACAATCCGGTTTATCGCACCCCCGGCAGGATGGCGGCAATCCGGCCAACTGGACGGGTTGCCAGCGATTCCGACCGGTCGAGTGGTACCGCGTTGACACGCCAGACCCCCACCCCACATAGTCCGGTCCATCAAGAGTACCGGGGAGGATCACATGAAGCATCATCTGGCAATCCGGTCGGCAATCGGGCTGGCTGTATCCGCGATTGCGGTGGCAGCGCTCGCGCAGGACCATGATCACCATGCCACCGCGTCGACGCCGCAAGCTGACGAGGCCATGGTAACGGCGCGCCTTGCGTCATTTCCCAAACCACCGTCGCCAAATTATGGACCGGAACGGGGCTCAATCACCTTTGAGGACACCGACCCCGGCGAAGCCATTGGTGGCACACTGACCATGCGGCCTGCGGTCGGCGCTGACGGCAAACCGCTCGACGGTGCCGCCGCCGGGATCACCATGTACATGATCCACTGGGGCCTCGAAGTCGGGGCACCGGGCATCGCCGATGACGCAGGAGCCGGCGATCTGGGCGGGGATTGCAAGGGGTTCCGTGACACCGGCCATGTTGTCATGTCACCGGTTGGCGAGCCCGGAAAGACGATGAGCTGGACCATCCCGCAAGGCACAAAAGTCCCGGCAGGGGCTGTCTATTTCGTCGGCCACACCCTGTATGGCCCGATCCACAACCTTGCCAAATGCACCCAGACGCCAATCCGGAACTGGGTCACCAGTTAGCCTCGGCGTCGGCGGGCCACAGCTTCGATAGTGGTTGACTGTCCCAAAGCCCGGTAGGGACGCCAGATGGCCAAACCGTCGATCATCTGGTTCCGCAACGACCTTCGCCTTGCCGACCAGCAAGCCGTCGCCGCCGCTTGTGCAGCCGGACCGGTTTTACCGGTTTTTGTCCTCGACGACGAGACGCCAGAGCGTTGGCGAACGGGGGCAGCGCAGCGTTGGTGGCTGCATCACAGCCTGTTGGCGTTGGATGCCGACCTGCGGAAGTTCGGAGCCAACCTGATCCTGTTGCGTGGGCGCGCCGGGTCGGTGATTCCCGATCTTGCCCGGAAAACCGGGGCAACATCGGTCCACGCGCTCGAACATTATGAACCTTGGGCAAAGGTCCAGCAGGCCGAGGTGGCGTCAGACGTCCGGCTGACGCTTCATGACGGCGTGCTGCTCGCGCCGCCCGCCCTCGTCCGGTCCGGTGACGGCGGGCGCTACCGCATATTCACCCCCTGGTGGCGGGCACTGCAACGCATGATGCCGCCGCCTCAGCCGATCCCGGCGCCAGCCCGGATTGAACTGGCAGACACCGCTTCGGTTGGTGACTCGCTCGCGGACTGGCAGTTGTTACCCAGCAATCCCGACTGGGCCGCCGGGTTTGCCGACTGGTGGACGCCGGGGGAACGCGGGGCTTGGGCACAGCTTGGGCGCTTCCTCGCCGTTGCTTCCGACTATGACATTGACCGCAATCTGCCCGCCAAGCCCGGATCGTCACGGCTATCGGCCCACCTCCACCACGGCGAGCTATCCCCGGCGCAGGTCTGGCATGCGGTGGAGGCCGCCGCGGGTGCGCGGGCCGAGCCCTATCTGCGGGAGATCGGCTGGCGCGACTTTGCCACCGGCCTCATTGATCAGTTCCCGGATTATCATCAGCGACCGTCCCGCGCCCAGTTTGACCATTTCCCGCACCGCGCCGACGACCTTCGCGCCTGGCAGCGCGGCCAGACCGGCTACCCGATTGTCGATGCCGGCATGCGGGAGTTGTGGGCGACCGGCTGGATGCACAACCGGGTCCGGATGATTGCGGCCTCATTCCTCGTGAAACATCTGCTGGGCGACTGGCGCGACGGCTTTGCCTGGTTCTGGGCGACGCTGGTCGATGCCGACCTCGGCAACAATGCGCTCGGCTGGCAGTGGATCATGGGGTCGGGTGTCGATTCATCACCGTTCGACCGTATTTTCGCACCCGTCACACAGGGTGAGAAATTCGACCCCGACGGCCACTATGTCCGCCGCTGGGTCCCCGAGCTGGCCGCCATGCCCGCCGACGTCATCCACCGCCCATGGGAGGCCGATCCGATGACCCTGCTCGCGGCAGGCGTGCGGCTCGGCGAGACTTATCCGTGGCCAGTGATCGACCACGTCGCCGCCCGGGTGCGGGCGCTTGCGGCCTACGGGACTGCCAGGTCAGATCGCTGATGGGTTGGTCGGAGCATTGGGTGATTTAGAGCGGGATGATTCTACGTTGAAGCGTATCCTGAGTTTCTGAGATAGGCGGCGCACTCACTGGGGCTGAACGCGTCGAGGAGGGTGCCGATGCGTCG
>JAYVLC010000283.1:0-4684 GCA_043759675.1 Sphingosinicellaceae bacterium | reverse complement strand
GCCCAGTGCGGCTATTGCCAGGCCGGGCAGATCATGGCCGTCGTTGATTTGCTGAAAACCAATGCCGCTCCGAGCGATGCGGATATCGACGCTGCGATCACCAACCTGTGCCGCTGCGGATCCTACGCCCGCATCCGCAAAGCCGTGCATCGCGCCGTTGCCCTGGCGAAAGGTTGACCCGATGGATCGTCGTTTCTTCCTGAAAAGTGCTGCCGCAACGGGTGCGTTGCTGATCTATGCCCCGTTGGCCGCAGGGGCCGCCGCCGACCCCGCAACCGCTGGTCAGATCGGACTTTATGTCAGGATATCAGCCAATAATCAGGTGACCATCGGCACTGCGACGGTAGAAATCGGGCAGGGCACAAACACGTCAATCCCGATGCTGATTGTCGAGGAACTCGATGTCGATTTTGCCGGCATCATCGTCGAAAATATTGCGACACCCTGGAAAATGGGTGCGAACGGTCAGCGCGAGATCATCTCGTTTGCCGATGGGGCTGGTGGGTCGACTGCGATCTGGGATGCCTATGACGGGGCTCGTCAGGCGGGGGCTGCGGCGCGGCATGTGCTGATGGCCGCAGCGGCGAAGCAATGGGGCGTCGCGGTCGACGAATTGACCACTGACATGGGCGTGGTCTGGCACAAGACCAGCAAGCGCAATCTGACCTATGGGGCGCTTGCCGATGCCGCGTCAGCGGAACCGCTGCCCACGGAGTTGTTGCCGTTGAAGCCACGCGCGGACCACAGGCTTATTGGCACGGCGCAGAAACAAAAAGCCGTGATGTCGATTGTCACCGGCCAACCGCTGTTCGGCATCGACCAACAAATGCCGGGCATGCTGCATGCGGTCATCGCGCGCTGCCCGCTGATCGACGGGACCGTCCGGTCGCTTGACGACCGGGCCGCGCTTGCTGTGCCGGGTGTGACGGCGGTGGTGCGCCTGCCGCGCGTGCCACTGACCGAGGCTTACGGCCAGCGCAATCTGGCCGAGGGTGTCGGCGTGGTGGCCGAAACGCACTGGGCGGCGATGAAGGGGCGGGAAGCGCTGAAAATTGTCTGGGACCGCGGGCCGGCGCTGGAGACCAGCGAGGATGCCTATGCCGCTGCCTGGGATGTGCTGGCGACTGGCCAGCCGCAGCGGGTGCGGGACACCGGCAATGTCGATGAAGCCTTTGCCAAGGCCGCCAAGGTCATCGAGGCGCGCTATGAAGTGCCGATGGTCGCGCACGCCACCATGGAACCTCAGAATACGCTGGCGTCGGTTGCAGATGGCAAGGTGCGTGTCGTCACCCCGACGCAGCAGCCGTTTCGGGCGATGATGGCAGCGGCGGACGCGGCGGGCGTTGACCCTGCCAATGTCGAGGTCGTGCCGGTGCGATCCGGCGGCGGCTTCGGGCGGCGGCTCTACAATGACCCGGTCACCGAGGCGGTGCTGCTGAGCAAGGCGGTTGGCCGGCCCGTCAAGCTGCTTTGGACGCGCGAATGCGACATGGCGCATGATCGGTACCGGCCCGGCGGTGCCCACCTGATGCGCGCGGCATTGGATGCCGACGGCAAGCTGACCGGCTGGCTGCACCGGGCAGCGTCGCAATCACGGCGTTACCGTTCGACGACGGATCGGTTCGACACATTCTGGAACAGTGAGGTGTTTCCGGACGACCATCCGGGCAGTCTGGTCGCCAACCACCGCGTCGAATGGGCCCCGATTGTCAGCCTTGCACCGCGCGGCGCGATGCGGGGGCCGGGGCACAATATCAATGCCTGGGTGATGCAGGCCTTTCTTGATGAGGTCGCCGAGGCTGCGGGGCGGGACCCGCTTGCCTACCGGCTGGAGTTACTCGGGGAGGCGAGGGACGTGCCGTACAACGGCCATGGCGGGCCGATGTTCAACACCGGGCGGATGGCGGCGGTCCTGAAGCTGGCGACCGACAAGGCGGGTTGGACCGGGCCGGAAAAAGGTCGTGGCATCGCCGGGCATTTCTCGTTCGGGACCTATGCGGCCCACGTCTGCGATATTTCGATGACCGAGGCCGGCGGATTCCGGGTTGATCAGGTGACATCGGCGGTCGATTGCGGCGTTGCGGTCAATCCCAACGGGATTGCGATGCAGAATGAAGGGTCAATCAACGAGGCGCTGTCGATTGCCATCGGGCAGGCGATCACGATCAAGGATGGTGCAGTCCAGCAGCTGAACTTCGATACCTATCCGATGATGCGGATCGACCGGGCCGCAACCGCCGTTGCGACGCATATCGTCCCGTCAGACGCGCCGCCGCGTGGGCTTGGCGAGCCGATGCTTCCACCGTTCACCCCGGCCCTGACCGGTGCGATCCATGCGGCGACGGGCAAGCGCATCCGCAAACTGCCCATCGGGGATCAACTGGTTTGAGAAACCCGCTTCCACGGCGACCGGGTTCGACTAAGCTCAGTTCCGCACCGTTGGAGGGATGACATGCGCCGACTGATTGGAACGATGTTGCTGGCAAGCCTTGCAGGGGCTGCACCGGTACCGGCATCGGACGAGACCGCAAAGCTGGTGGCGCTGTATAAGGATCTGCACGCGCGCCCCGAACTGGGGTTTCAGGAAATTGTGACGGCGGCCCGGCTCGCGAAGGAGATTGCTGGTCTGGGCTATGAGATCACCACCGGGGTTGGGAAAACCGGCATTGTCGCGGTAATGCGGAACGGTCCGGGCCCGGTGCTGCTGGTCAGGACTGATATGGATGGGCTGCCGGTCAGTGAGGAAACCGGGCTTCCCTATGCGAGCAAGGCGACCGGGATCGGCAGCGACGGCAAATCGACTCCGACGATGCATGCCTGTGGTCATGACATCCACATGTCCGCCTGGGTTGGCCTTGCGCGACGGTTGGCGGCGACGCGGAATGCCTGGAGCGGGACTGTTGTGATGATCGGCCAGCCTGCAGAGGAAGGGGTCGGCGGCGCGAAGGCAATGCTCGCTGATGGCTTGTACAGCCGTTTCCCGAAACCGAATTTCGCGCTGGCGTTCCACGATTCGGCGAGCCTTCCGGCTGGGCAGGTCGGCATCACCGACGGCTATGCGCTCGCCAACGTCGATTCGATGGATATCCTGGTCCGGGGGATCGGCAGTCATGGGTCCGAGCCGCAGAATGGCATCGACCCAATTGTGATCGCGGCGCGGATTGTCGGGACGCTGCAAACCCTGGTCAGCCGGGAGAATGACCCGCGCCAGCCAGCCGTTGTGACGGTCGGTTCATTTCATGGCGGCACCAAGCGCAACATCATCTCGAACGAAGCAAAGCTTGAGCTGACCATCCGCAGCTATGACCCGGAGGTCCGCAAGCGGCTCGTGGCAAGCATCCGGCGGGTCGCCAAGGCTGAGGCAGAGGCTGCTGGGGTTTCCGCCGATCTGTTGCCCATCGTGTCGCTGGGAGAGGGCAGCGAATCGACATTCAACACGCCCGGCGGGACCCGGACCGTGACGGCGGCACTTGAGGCGGCGCTTGGCAAGGACCGGGTCATTCGCGCTGGGCCGTCGATGGCTGCAGAGGATTTCGGCGCCTTCTCGCGCGGATTTGACGGCGTGGAGAGCGTGATGTTCTGGGTCGGCGCGCAACCGCAATCGGTCTGGGATGCAGCAGGCGGAGACCCGCGCAAACTGCCGGGCCTGCACAGCGGCAAGTTCGCGCCGGATCCGGGGCCGACGATTGCGACAGCGGTTGATGCCATGCAGGCCGCCGCGATGAGCGTGGTCGGCAAGAAATAGCCGACCTATCCCCTCAATCAGCTAGGCGGATCGCCTTCATCATCTGCTAGGGTGGCGCAAATCAGTCAGGGAGTCGGCCATGCGCGAATATACGCAATTCTACATCAACGGGGCCTGGGTTGCCCCGGTCGTGCCAAAGTCGTTTCCGGTCATCAACCCGGCAACCGAGGCAGTCGCGGGCCACATCAGCATGGGCAGCAGTGCCGATGTTGATGCCGCAGTTGCTGCGGCCAAGGCGGCGTTTTCGGGCTATTCGCAGCTGAGCGTCAAGGACCGGATCGACCTGCTCGGCGCGATTTTGGCCGAATATCAGAAGCGCTTTGCCGATATGGCAGAGGCGATCACCGAAGAGATGGGGGCACCGGCCTGGCTGTCAAAGGCGGCGCAGGCCCCGATGGGCATGGCGCACCTTCAGACTGCAATGGCGGTGCTTGCCAATTACAAGTTTGATGAATTGCGCGGGACCACGATGATCAGCAAGGAGCCAATCGGCGTCTGTGCGTTGATCACGCCGTGGAACTGGCCGATCAACCAGATCGCCTGCAAGGTCGTGCCCGCCCTGGCGACTGGCTGCACGATGGTATTGAAGCCGTCGGAAATCGCACCGTTCAGCGCCTATCTCTGGGCCGAAATCCTGCATGCGGCAGGCGTTCCGAAGGGCGTGTTCAACCTGATCAACGGGGACGGCCCGACCGTCGGCGCGGCATTGAGCGCCCACCCCGATGTTGATCTGGTGAGCTTTACCGGATCGACCCGCGCCGGGATTGAAGTTGCCCGCTCCGCTGCGGCCACGGTCAAGCGCGTGCATCAGGAACTGGGTGGCAAATCCCCGAACATCGTGCTCGACGACGCTGACCTGAAATTGGCGGTCGGCGGCGGCGTCAAGGCGGTGATGATGAACAGCGGCCAGTCGTGCAATGCCCCGACCCGGATGCTGGT
>JAYVLC010000282.1:0-1568 GCA_043759675.1 Sphingosinicellaceae bacterium | reverse complement strand
GACTATCCCAAGGGTGTCTGGACACTGCCGCCGAACTACCGGGAGGGTGATACCGACCGCGCCAGATATACCGCCATCGGGGAGTCCGATCGGATGACGCTACGCTTCGTCAAACCGAAGTAACGCCGGTGTCAGCTATGCGATGAACCGCTCAATACGGGCGACGGACGCCGGTTGACGACGGCCTGTTTGAGGCAGACCGATGCCGTTGTGGTTCAACCAGTAGATTTACCGGGGTGGAATTTGGTGAGTAGCATATTGCGCTGCATCGTCTCGGCAGCAATCGTGGCGGCAGCATCCGGCGGGGCGGTATCCGCAGCAACCGGCATTGACCATGTGGCGGCCTGCCAAGCCTGTCACGGCAGCGACGGGGTGAGTGCCAGAAACAGCACCCCCAGCCTTGCCGGGCAACGTAAGGAGTATCTCGCTGCCCAGCTGCGCGCGTTCAAGAGCAAGGATCGCAAGGACGATCTGATGGCAGCGATCACTGCTCAGCTGACGCTTGAAGACATCGAAGCGCTGGCGACGTATTGGAGCGGGCTACCATCGGCGGGCAGCGCCACGGCGGCCGAACGTACCGCGAAGGCGCTGCGTCCGAGAGTCGCTATTCCGGCAGATTTCCCCAACGGATTCTCGGTGTACAAGACCGTTGAAAACGCCCCCCAGGGGCTAATCACGCGCCACTATGTCAGCCAGAATGCGCTTGCAGCGGCGCGGGCTGGTGCACTCCTTCCCGACGGGACAATGATCGTCGTCGAAAATGTGAAGGCGAAGCGCGGCGACGGAGGCAAGCTGCTTGAGGGCCCCGGCGGTGCGCTCGTCGGCGACACGCCGCTGTCCTTTGCCATGAGCGCATCACAGGCCGGTTGGGGCGACCCGGTGCCCGAGCTGCTGCGCAACGGCAATTGGAACTATTCCCAATTCGATGCGAACCGCAAGCCGATAACGGGCAATCAGGCGGTGTGTCTGGCCTGTCACCAGCCGCTTGCCGCCGACAGCCATGTCTTCACGTTGAAAGATATCGCAGCGTTTGCCAGGTCGGGCAAATAGGCCGGTTCAGCCGGTGAGACGACGCACCGCGAGCACAGGCTCGGCGTGGTCAGGGCGCAGGCGTGCGATCACGTCGGCCAGTGGCTCGATCATGGTGGTCATCCAATAGGCGTTGGCATGCAGCAGGTCGGTGGCGCTGCTCATCAGCCCGACGTGGCCGGGGAAGAAGACGATATCGCCGCGCCGGAGGTCTGCCGGGTCGACGGCTACCCCCAACGCCTTGCGCTGCTGGTCGGTGTCGCGCGGGCAGGCAAATCCGCACGCCATCAGCGCGCTCTGGACCAGACCCGAGCAGTCGACGCCGCGTCGCGTTCGCCCGCCCCACAAATAGGGTGTCCCAAGGAATTCGCGTGCGACTGCGACCGGATCCGTGCGGTGGCAATCCAGCCCTGAAACGTGCCGGTCATGGACAAAGCCGCGATCGCCGACGGCATGAAAATTCCCGCTCTGACCGGTCACTGCAATCCGGGCGTTCATCGGCAGCGCCATGACCAGCATGGATTTGATGTCGGCGTCTG
>JAYVLC010000281.1:0-7377 GCA_043759675.1 Sphingosinicellaceae bacterium | reverse complement strand
AACGGTTGCAGCCCCGATGCCGCGCGTGCTGCCGGTGACCAATATGTGCCGTGTCATGCTGTTCCTCTTGGCGGGTTTTGGAATGGTGCGTCATCCACTACACATAATCGTCATCCCCGCGAAGGCGGGGACCCATGGTTCTGTGTTGACCATCGCTCGTCGGGTAGCGCGAAACCGTGGGTCCCCGCCTTCGCGGGGATGACGGTAAATTTGAAGGGATAGCTCGATGGGCACGCCGGATTGGGTCGAGACGCGCAAGCGGGTCAAGCGCTTCGTCGAGGACAAGGTTTATCCCGCCGAGGATATTCTGGACAATGGCACGCCGGAGGCGGCCCGGGCCGAACTCGCGCGCTTGATGGCCGAGGCCAAGGCTGAGGGCCTGTGGGCGCTGGGGCACCCCAAGGAGATCGGCGGGCAGGGCATGCCGTTCATGGACTATGTGTACGTGAACGAGGTCATTGGCCGCAGCCAATATGCGATGGTCGCACTGGGGACACACAGTCTCCAGGATTCGATCATGCTGAACCTCTATGCCGCGCCCGAATGGCGGGACCGGTATCTAAAACCACTGGTGGCGGGAGAGGTGTTCCCAAGCTTTGCGATGACCGAGCCGGATGTGGCGTCATCCGACCCGACGCAGCTGCGCACCACGGCGACGCTGGAGGGCGACGAATGGGTGATCCGGGGCCGCAAATGGTTCACCACCGGAGCGGCGGGCGCAGCCTATACGACCGTCATGTGCCGGACCGAACCTGACGGCACCCCGCCGCACAAGGCGTTCAGCATGATCGTCGTGCCGACCGATACGCCGGGGTACCGCATCGTCCGCGACACGCCCGTGCTCGGGCTGCACCACGGTCTCAGCGGCCATTATGAGGTGGCCTATGAGGATGTCCGGGTGCCCGCCGCCAATCTGTTGGGGCCGCGCGGCGACGGGTTCCTGATCGCACAGCGGCGGCTGGGGCCGGGGCGCATCTTTCATTGCATGCGCTGGCTGGGGCAGGCGCAGCGAGCCTTTGACCTGATGTGTCGCCGGCTGCACGAACGCACCGCCTTTGGGGAGAAGCTGGCCGATAAACAGCTGATGCAGAAGCATGTGTTCGACAGTGCCGCGGAAATTCAGGCTAGCCGGTTGCTGACGCTTGATGCCGCGCGCAAGATCGATGAAGGGGACGACGCGCGGGTCGAGATCGGCATCATCAAGGTGGTAGGGGCCCAGATGGTCCATAATGTCATCGACCGGGCGATCCAGGTGTTTGGCGCGAAGGGGCTGACGCCAGATACACCGCTGCACATCATGTATCGCCACGCCCGCGAAGCGCGGGTCTATGACGGGCCGGATGAAGTGCACATCACCTCGGTCGCCAAGCGGATGCTCAAGGCCTATGCCGGCAACGGGCCGGGTATCGACTTCGGGGAGCGATAGCCGATGACACCAGCCGAGCAACGCGCGCGGGCGGAGGTGGTCTTGCGCCGTGCTTGCGGTGCGAGCGTCTCGGTCGGAAGTCTGACGCCACTGTCTGGCGGCGCAGCCTCGATGACCTATGCGGTTGCCGCGACGCGCGACGGGCGGGAGTGGCCGCTGGTTCTGCAATGCGCATCGCTGGAAGGGGCAACCCTGTCCCGCGCCGTGCAGGCCAAGTTGATCCGGCTGGCCGCTGGTCACGGCATCAAGGTGCCGGAAATTGTCGCGGTCGCAGAGCCGGGTGACGGGCTTGGCGATGCCTTGTTTGCCGCGTGGGTGGATGGGGAGGCACTGGCCCCCCGCTGGTTGCGCGCACCGGAGTTTGATCGGGCGCGGGCGGCGTTGACCGGACACTGCGGCGCTGCATTGGCACGGCTGCACGCAATCCCGCTGGCCGCCGCCGCCGATATCGCGCTTCCGGCGGCGGCACCGGCCGAGGCCCGTACTGCCATGTACGCGCTTTATCGCGGCTTCGGGGTCGATAGCCCGGTGTTTGATTTGGCATTCGCATGGTTGCGCGAACGGATGCCCGACACCGCACCGGCCCATATCATCCACGGCGATTTTCGCAGCGGCAATTTGCTGGTTGGGCCGGACGGGCTCAGTGCTGTGCTGGACTGGGAACTCGCGCATCTAGGGGACCGGCACGAGGATCTGGCGTGGATTTGCGTCAACGCCTGGCGCTTTGGCGAATGGCAGAAGCCCGTCGGCGGATTCGGAGGTCGCGAGGCCTTCTACTCGGCTTATGAAGCGGCGGGTGGCGCGCTGGTTGATCGCGAGTTGGCCCGCACGTTTGAACTTTGGGGAACACTCAGGTGGGGCGTCATGTGCCTGCAAATGGCCGATGCGCACCTGACGGGCGCGGTTCCATCGGTCGAGCGCGCCGCAATCGGCCGCCGCGTCAGCGAGACCGAGGCCGACATTTTGCACATCCTGAAACATGGGAGCGTTTGATGGGCCATCCGTCCGCCGCCGATCTTGCTGAAGCTGTGCAGGCCTTTCTGAAACAGGCCGAAGCCGGCCTGACCGGGCGCGAAGCCTTTCATGCCAAGGTGGCGGGCAATGCGCTGGGGATTGTCATTCGTGAGCTGCGCCAGCAGCCGGATGCCGTAGAGCGCGCCGAATTGGCGGCATTGCTCGGGCGCGATGGCAGGCTTCCAGCCCTGCGGAGCCTGATGTGCGAGGGTTTGCGGGACGGCGCGCTGGGTCATGCGAGCCCCGGCCTGCTTGATGCATTGATCGTTGCGACCCGGGCGAGGCTAGCGGTCGACAATCCGAAATACTCCACCCTTTCCCGCCTTGGAGGCCCGGCATGATTCCTGCTCTCGCCAATGTCGATCAGACCATTGATCCATTGGGGGGGGTAGTGGGTCGTCGGGTGGTGGTCTGACCCCCTCCCGGTCGGCTGGAGCCGACTCGCCTCCCCCTTGCAGGGGGAGGAGGCCTCTTCATCTCGGCCACTATCCTCCGCCCCCTGAAAGGGGGAGGCGACTGCACCTTGGTGCAGCGGGAGGGGGTTTTTCTGCGCTCAGTGGCGCGAGATCGTCACCGGCAGCACCTTGTATCCGTGCACAAAACTTTGCGGCACATAGTCTGGCGCACCCGTGACGGTCACCGTCATCTGCCGTTTGAGCATTTCTTCCAGCAGTATCTGGATTTGCAGCTCGGCAAGTCTGGCCCCGACGCAGCGGTGGACGCCAAAGCCAAAGGCGAGGTGACGGCGGGCATTGGGGCGTTCGATGTCGAGCCGTTCGGCATCGGGGAACATGCTTTCGTCGCGGTTACCCGAGATGTACCACATCACCACCTTGTCGCCGACTTTGATCATCTGGCCACCGACTTCGGTGTCGACGACGCAGGTCCGGCGCATATGGGCGAGCGGGGTCTGCCAACGGATGATTTCAGGGACCGCACCGGCGATTTTGGCGGGGTTGGCGACCAGTTTTTCCCATTGGTCGGGATATTGATGGAACGCATGCACCAATCCCGACATGGAGTTGCGCGTCGTATCGTTGCCGCCAACAATCAGCAGGATCAGATTGCCGATGCGCTCCAGCATTGGCATGTTCCCCATCGCTTCGGAGTGGACCATCATCGAAATGAGATCGCCGGTCGGCGGCAGGGCTTTGCGCTCAGCAAACAGCCGGTCGAAATAAGCGAGCATCTCGAACCCGTGCTGGACATATTGCGCCGAGGTTTCCGGGTTGAGCGCGCCTTCGATGTCGCCGGCAATATCCGACCAGAAGGTTAGAAGATGCCGGTCTTCCCAGGGGAAATCGAACAGGATCGCCAGCATGTCGGTGGTCAGCGGGACCGAAACTTTTTCAACCCAGTTGAATTCCTGCTCGAAGGGCAAGCTGTCGAGCAGTTCGGCGGTGCGAGCCCGGATGGCTTCGGCCATCCGGTTCATTTCGCCGGGGCCGAAAGCCGGGGCAACCACGCGGCGCTGGTCGCTGTGTTTGGGCCGGTCCATCGCGATGAATTGCGGGCGGTTGATGTCGCCCACCTGATCAAGAACGGTGATGCCACCATATTTCATGTCGGAGGAAAACAGGTCAGGCCGCGCCTCGACTGCCTGGATGTCGGCGTGTCGGCTGATCGACCAATAGGCCCCGAACGGCGTGTTCGCGCAAAAATGCACCGGCGCATCCGCCCGAAGTTTTGCAAACACCGGGCGCCAGCTGTCTGTCACATAGATGCCAGCGTCGGTCACATCGAGCGTCGCAAGGTCGATCTCGCCCTGCGGATCACGCAATTGGGTCGCCATGATATTCATCTCCCCAGGGAATGCATCGCCGATCATGTGCCGGATTGGGGGGAGGTTACGCCGGAATGCAGCGGGACGCGAGATGATTGAATTGGGGGGTGTGTGAGTCCTGCGTGCCCAGGCCAAGAGCCGAGAATTGGCTATCTGGAGATCGGTATAAACATAAAAAACACCAGATGATTCAGACGTCAATTGGAATAGGCGAAAAATACGTCGGCATAATAAGCGAAAAATGATACAACATAATAAGCGAAAATATATACAACACGAAAAGCGAAAAAACATGGCAAGCCCATCTGACAAGCTCGCAACCTCACTTGAGGCGTTGGAAACGCTCCAGCGCAAGGGTAATCGGTGCATTCGCTCCAGGGATATGGGCCGGACGGATCGTGAGCGGCTGATCCGAAATGGCTTCCTGCGTGAAGTGATGAAGGGCTGGTATATCGCCACCCGCCCTGACGAAGCGGCGGGTGAAAGCACGGCATGGTATGCGTCGTTCTGGGGCTTCTGTGCCGAATATCTCACCGAACGATTTGGAACAGACTGGTGCTTGTCGCCAGAGCAATCGCTCTTGCTTCACGCCGGAAGCTGGACGGTTCCAAAACAGCTTCTCGTGCGGGCGAAGGTTGCGCGCAACCGTCCGACGGCGCTGCTGTATGACACGGCGATATTCGACGTCAAACAGACGTTACCCTCCGCAGCCGATCAAACAATAATTGATGGCTTGCGTGTTTATGCGCCCGAAGCGGCGTTGATTGCCTGCTCTCCCAATTTTTATACCAGCTATCCAACCGAAGCCCGCACCATTCTTGCAATTCAGCGTGACGGCTCCGCGATCCTGGCGCGCTTGCTTGCACGCAATCACACAGTAATTGCAGGCCGTCTGGCGGGCGCGTTTCGCAATATCGGCAATGAACGCATTGCTGACGAAATTCTCGCAGCGATGCGCGCGGCGGGCCATGCCGTGCGCGAAACTGATCCCTTCGATCACCGGCTGGCAGGGTTTGAGTTTACGCGTGAACCCTCGCCCTATGTTCACCGGATAAGGTTGCTCTGGGAGAAAATGCGCCAAGATATTCCGGCGCATTTTCCTGCACCCCCTGCCCCGCTCAATGACATTGAAGCCTATCTGAATGCCGTCGATGATATTTACGTCACCGATGCGTATCACTCACTTTCCATCGAAGGGTATCGCGTCACCCGCGATCTCATCGAACGGGTGCGCGACGGAAAATGGAACCCCGAAAACAACAAGGCTGATCGCAACCACCGCGATGCGCTTGCCGCGCGTGGCTATTATCTGTGTTTCAGCGTCGTAAAAGAAAGCCTCAAGCGCGTTCTGCACGGGGAGAACTCGGGCAAGGTTGCCGATGATAATCATGGCACATGGTATCGCGAGTTATTCCGGCCCAGCGTTGAGGCCGGTATTATCGAAGCCGAAGGCCTTGCAGGCTATCGCAGCGGGCCGGTCTATGTCCGGCGATCGATGCACGTTCCGCTGCGGGCAGAAGCCGTGCGCGATGCCATGCCAACTTTCTTCGAGTTGCTGCGCAACGAACCTGACCCCGCTGTTCGGGTGGTCCTTGGGCATTTTATCTTCGTCTATGTTCATCCCTATTTCGATGGCAACGGACGCATGGGCCGGTTTTTGATGAACCTGATGATGGCTGCGGGCGGCTATCCGTGGACGGTCATTCCCGTACAAGCGCGTGATCGCTATATGGCTGCGCTGGAAGCTGCGAGTGTGGATCAAAATATCATTCCGTTTGCGGAATTTCTTGCGGAACATCTTCGGCAGCCGACGACATAGGATGGGCAATGTGCCGAGGGAACCTCCTCGGCCACTCCGCCCCGACCCGCGATGAACGGTTGCGCTCCGCCTCCCAGCGCTTAAAAGCGGCTGGGTCACGACAGCTGTTTTGAGGGCTCACCTTATGGCTACCGCGCGTCCGCGCCCATTGTCTCCGCATCTGTCGGTGTTTCGCTGGCGCGCCGCCATGGCGGTATCCATTGTCCACCGCGTCACCGGCAACGGTCTTGCGACCGCTGGTGTGCTGATCTTCCTGTGGTGGCTGGCTGCGGCGGCGAGCGGGCCTGCGGCGTATGCGACCTTCTATGTGGTGGCCACGCACCGCCTCGCCTATGTCGTTTGGATCGGGTTGACCTGGTTTTTCTTCCAGCATCTGTCGTCGGGCGTCCGACATCTCATCATGGACACCGGCGCTGGCTATGACTTGCCGACTGCCAGGGCGAGCTCGATCGCTGCCTTTGTGATGGGCGTGGTGCTCACCGCCCTGACCTGGGGCTTCATCTTCTTCGGGAGGGGCTGACCATGGGGACAGGAACTGAACTCGGCCGCGTCCGTGGCTTGGGGCCTGCCAAAGGTGGCGCGCATCACTGGATGGAGCACCGGGCGACTGCAATTGGCAATGTCGTGCTGTTTGCCTGGTTCGTGACGTCGCTGCTGCGGCTGCCAAACCTGCGCTATGAAACGGTGATCGACTGGTTGCGCCAGCCGGTTGCAGCCATCCCGATGCTGCTGCTGATCGGGTCGGTGTTCTGGCATTTCCGGCTTGGCATGCAGGTCATGCTGGAAGATTATGTCCATGCCGAGGGCACGAAATTGTTCAGCCTGCTTGCGCTGAAACTCTATGTCATCGCAGGCGCTGTTACCGCGGTGTTCTGCGTCCTCAAGATCGCATTCGGAGCCTGAACCGATGGCCGACGCCTATAAAATCATTGATCATACCTATGACGCCGTTGTTGTCGGGGCCGGTGGCTCCGGCCTGCGCGCTGCGATGGGCATCGCTGAATCCGGGCTGAAAACCGCCTGTATCACCAAGGTGTTCCCGACGCGGTCGCACACCGTTGCAGCGCAGGGCGGAATCTCCGCCTCGCTTGGCAACATGGGGCCGGATCACTGGACCTGGCACATGTATGACACGGTCAAAGGGTCGGACTGGCTCGGGGACCAGGACGCGATTGAATATATGTGCCGCGAGGCTCCGGCTGCGGTTTATGAACTCGAGCATTTCGGGGTGCCGTTCAGCCGCACCGACGAGGGCAAAATCTATCAGCGCGCCTTTGGCGGCATGACCCAGGATATGGGCAATGGCCCGGCAGCGCAGCGCACCTGCGCCGCCGC
>JAYVLC010000280.1:0-7891 GCA_043759675.1 Sphingosinicellaceae bacterium | reverse complement strand
GGCCGGGTTTCCTATGAGTTTCGCGGCTTTCCCATACATGGTCCGATTGATGCCGGTATGACCTTGCTGACGATGTGCCAGCCCGCGACATCCGGCTGGCGCTTGTCGAAGGCGCTGTTTGCCGCGCAGGATGCCGTGATCGACGGGTTCAGGACGATCAGCGATGCCGAAATCGCGAGGTTGAATACGCTGCCGGACGGACAGGCGCTGGTGCAATATGCCGATGCCGGTGGGCTCGATGATTTTGTGGCGAAATACGGGGTGACCAAGGCGCGCTTTGGCGCTTGCATCACCGACGCGGCCAACAACGCAAAATTTGAGGCGAGTTCGCGCGAAGCCGAGGAGCGATATCAGCTGAAATCGACGCCATGGTTTGTGCTCAATGGCAGGTCGGTCGAGGATGCTTCGGACTGGGCGGCGCTGGAGCCCAGGCTTCGGGAAGCGCTCCAATAGCGTGAAGTTCAGGCGGCTCCGCCTTGCCGGCTTCAAGTCGTTCGTCGATCCAACCGAGCTCAGGATCGAAGACGGGCTGACCGGAGTCGTCGGACCGAACGGCTGCGGAAAATCCAACCTTCTGGAGGCGATCCGCTGGGTGATGGGCGAATCGTCGCCCAAGTCGTTGCGCGGCGGCGGTATGGAAGATGTGATTTTCGCCGGGACCGAAACCCGGCCGAGCCGGGATTTCGCTGCTGTCACGCTGTCGCTCGACAATCCCGACCGGACCGCCCCCGCCCAATTCAACGACGGCACCGAGATCGAAGTGGTGCGCCGGATCGAACGCGGATTGGGCAGCGCCTACCGGATCAACGGGCGCGACATGCGGCAGAAGGATGTGCAGCTGCTGTTCGCCGATGCCGCAACCGGTGCGCATTCCCCCGCGCTGGTCAGCCAAGGCCGCATCGGTGCGATTATTTCTGCCAAACCGCAGGAGCGGCGCCTGATGCTGGAGGAGGCAGCGGGCATCGCCGGGCTGCATGTCCGGCGCAAGGATGCCGAGCAGAAGCTGCGGGCTGCCGAGGTTAATCTGACCCGGCTGGATGATGTTTTGCAGGGTATGGAGGTGCAGGCGGCGGCGCTTCGTCGGCAGGCGAAACAGGCCGAGCGCTATCGAGCTCTGAGCGATCGCATCCGGATCATCGAAGCGCAGACGCTGTTTGCGCGCTGGCGGGAGGCGGCTGCGGGGAGTGAGGCTGCGACGAGGACCGCCGCCGATGTCGAGGCCCGGCTGGTCGAGTTGACGCGGGCTGCGGCGATATTGTCGGCGCGCCAGGCCGACGCGGCGGCTGACTTGCCCGCGCTGCGACTGGCAGAGGCTGAAGCGGCAGCCCAATTGCAACTGCTGGTTCAGACGCGACAGGCGTTGACAACCGCGCTGGTCGAGGTGGAACGGCGACAGGCAGAGCTGATACGTGCCGCCAATGATCTGGCGCGCGATCAGGGACGCGAAGCCACATTTGCCGCAGATTCGGGTGAGGCATTGGCCAAACTGGCTCGGGAGGACGATGAACTGGCCGAGCGGATTGCTGCTTCGGTCGAGAGTTTGGCCGGGGTCGGACAGCAGGTGGCCGGGGCCGAGCTGGCGGCGTCGGAAAACGAGCGGGCGCTGGATGTAGCACTTGCGGCACACGCCGATGCACAAGCCGGCAAACGCGCCGCCGAAACAGCGCTGGCAGGTGCACAGGCGCGACAGCAGCGCATTGGCGCCGAGGCGGCACGATTGGGCGGTGACCTAGCGGATGCCGAAGCCCTGGACACTGGTGGGTCGGCGCGCGCTACGGCGGAATTGGCCTTGGCGTCGGCGGACCAGGCGCTCGGGCTGGCCGCCATGCGGATTGAGGCGGCCGATACGGCCCGAGACGCCGCGGACGGCGCGCGCCAGGCAGCCAGCGGAAAGCTGGCCGAAGCCCAGGGGTATGTGCGCGCGTTGCTGGCGGAGCGCGATGTGCTGGTCAGGCGATTGGCGCAGTCGGCGACCGGGGGCGGAGCGCATGCGCTTGATCTGCTGCGGGTTGCCGCCGGTTATGAAAAGGCGCTGGCAGCCGCGCTTGGCGATGACCTTTCGGCAGGCGTTGGGCCGGATGGCGGTCCCCGGCGATGGGCTGGGGCCGTCGCAGCCCCGACCGATCCAAAATTGCCTGACGACGTGGTGCCACTTGCAGCCCGGGTCGAAGCGCCTGCGGAACTGGCACGCCGATTGCGACAGGTCGGGGTGATCGATGGTGAGCCAGCCGCAGCGCTGATTGCGACCCTTGCCGTCGGTCAGCGCATTGTCAGTCGCGACGGGCGGCTGTGGCGGTGGGACGGGTTTGCGGCGCATGGCGGTGGCGTCGGTGCGGCGGCGGAACGACTTGAGGCGCGAAACCGACTGGCGGCTGTCGAGAGTGAAGTTCCGGGTGCGGAATCGCGGGTGGGCGCTGTGCAAGCGATGGGTGATGCAGCCCGTCACGCCTATGATGCGGCTGCCAGCGAGGAGCGCGCAGCGCGCGATGCGCGCGGCCAGGCCGAGGGTCAACGCGCCGCGGCTCAGGCCGCGCTTGCGGATTTGGCCGTTGCCGAACAGCGCCGTGCGGCGCGGATCGATGCGCTGAGATTGGCGACAATGCGGGCAGTCGAAGACGCATCGGCGGCCAGCGGCGAGGTTGATGCAGCGCGGGTTGAGGTTGGGAGGCTTGCTGATATCGAGGCGCTCGGCGTTGCTGCTGCGAAGGCCAGGCTGGCTGCGGAGGGAAGTCGCGCGACCTTGGCAACCGCGCGGGCTGAGCAAGCCGGTTTGGTCAGAACACGTGAGGCGGACGCGGCGCGGCGGGCGTCGGTCGCGGCGGAACATGCGTCATGGGAAAGGCGGCAGGCAGGCAGCATCGCCCAGGTCGCAGAACTTGCGGCACGGGCCAAAGCAGTTGCGACCGAGCAGGACGACCTATCCGGACGACCGGCCGAGATCGCGGGCAAGCAAACGGGACTGGCTGCGGACGTGCAACAGGGCGAAGCTGTGCGGCGGGAGGCCGCCGAAGCGCTGGCCAACGCCGAGGCCGGGCTTCGCGCCACCGACAGTGAATTGCGGACCGCGAACGAGGCGAGCGCGACAGCGCGCGAAGAACGCGCCCGGACCACAGCCCAGTTGGAATATCACGAGGAGCGGCGGGCCGAGTTGAATTCCCTCGCGGGAGAGCGGTTCCAGTGTCCGCCGGTGTTGCTTCCCGAGCGATTGGGGTTCGATGAGGCGAAAATTGGTGAGCCAGCGGTGCTTGCTGCGGAGTTTGAGCGTCTGACGGTCGACCGGGAACGGATCGGGCCGGTCAACCTGCGCGCCGAAGTGGAACTGGCGGACATCGAACTGACGGCGGCAACCAGCGCGGCTGAACGGGCCGAGCTGGAAACCGCAATTGCCCGGTTACGCGGCAGCATCGGCAGCCTCAACCGGGAAGGGCGGCAGCGGTTGCTGACAGCGTTTGAAGCGGTGGATGCCCATTTCCGGCGGTTGTTCGAGACGCTGTTCGGTGGCGGACAGGCGCACCTTGAATTGATTGATTCAGACGACCCGCTGGAGGCAGGGCTTGAGATTATGGCGCAACCGCCCGGAAAGCGGCTCCAGTCGCTGACCTTGTTGTCCGGCGGGGAGCAGGCGCTGACGGCAATCGCGCTGATCTTTGCGTTGTTTCTGACCAATCCGGCTCCGATCTGTGTGCTCGACGAGGTCGATGCACCGCTGGACGATGCCAATGTCGAGCGGTTCTGCGATCTCCTCGACCGAATGTGCGAGCTGACCGACACGCGCTTTCTGATCGTGACCCACAATGCGGTGACGATGGCCCGGATGCACCGGCTGTTTGGCATCACCATGGCCGAGAAGGGGGTCAGCCAGCTGGTGTCGGTTGACCTTGCCCGCGCCAATGCGATGGTCGCGTAGGATGGCGCAGCAGCTTCGCGGCAACGGTCCATGAGTTGGATGACCGGCTACCATCACCCCGTCGCCTGGGATATGGCGTTTGCGCCGCAATCCCTGCCAGCGATGCTTGATGCAACGGCAAAGCGGGTCCCGGACGCCCCATGCATTGATTTTCTTGGGCGTCAG
Organism: Sphingosinicellaceae bacterium; assembly: GCA_043759675.1. Lineage (GTDB taxonomy): Bacteria > Pseudomonadota > Alphaproteobacteria > Sphingomonadales > Sphingomonadaceae > JADCGM01. The sequence continues at coordinate 3,819 of JAYVLC010000280.1, read as the reverse complement.
TTCAGCTATGGCGAGATTGCCGATCTGGTGGACCGGGCGGCACGCGGATTTCAGATTCTGGGGGTCCGGCGCGGCGTCAACGTCGGGCTGTTTCTGCCCAACTGTCCGCAATATGTTGTCGCTTATTATGGCGCGATGAAAGCCGGTGGGACCGTCGTCAATTTCTCCCCGCTCTATACGGTCGCCGAACTGGTCGAGCAGGTCGAGGATAGCCAGACCGACATCATGGTTTGCCTCGACGTCGCGCAGCTGTATCCGACGATCTCGGCGGTCCTCGAGACGTCGCGGCTTCGCTGCCTGGTGGTCGGCGGCCTGATCGATGTTTTGCCGCGCGGCAAGGCGCTGCTGTACCGGATGTTCAAGCGTCGTGAACGGTCGAAGGTTGTGCCTGATCTGCATCATGTGCGGTTTGCGGCGTTGCTCGACAATGCAGGACTTGCCGAGGCGCCGATGATCGATCCGGCAACCGACATCGCGCTGCTGCAATATACCGGTGGCACGACAGGGACACCCAAGGGCGCGGTGCTGACCCATGCAAATTTGTCGATCAATGCCCAGCAGGTCGCCGCCATTGACCCTGATACAAGTGGGGAAGACCGTATTCTTGGCGCGCTGCCGTTGTTCCATGTGTTCGCCAATACCTGCATTTTGAACCGCACGGTTCTGCGCGGTGGCGAGATGGTCTTGCTGCCGAAATTTGAGGCAAATCTTGCCCTGAAAACCATCGCGCGCCGGGCGATCACGGCGGTGCCGGGCGTGCCGACGATGTATCAGGCGTTTCTTGATCACCCCAAGATCGATCGCTATGATTTGTCGTCAATCCGGGTGTGCATTTCGGGCGGTGCCCCAATGCCCGAAGGCGTGAAGGCGGCGTTTGAGGCGCGGACCGGAGCGCGGGTTGTTGAAGGCTATGGCCTGACCGAAACCTCCGGCGTGGTGTCGGTCAATCCCTATGCTGGGCTGAACAAGGCCGGGACAATTGGCCAGCCGGTGCCGGGGACCGATGTTGTGCTTGTTGACAAGGATGATCCGTCGAAGCCGGCAGCCGTCGGCGAACCGGGCGAGATCACCGTTTCCGGCCCCCAGATCATGCGCGGGTATTGGAACCGGCCTGAGGAGACCGCGAATGTGTTGGCCGGGGGGTGGCTGCGGACCGGCGATGTCGGAACAATCGATGCTGATGGCTATGTCGCAGTGGTTGACCGCCTGAAGGATATGATCGTCGTCGGTGGCTTCAAGGTGTTTCCAAGCCGGCTTGAGGCGGTGCTCTATGCGCAAGCCGACGTGAAGGAGGCGCTGGTCATTGGTATTCCGGATTCCTATCTGGGGGAGCGCCCCAAAGCGTTTGTGACGCTCCGCGAGGGGGCCGTTGCCACGCCCGAATCGCTGCTGGCGGCGCTGAATGCCGGAGTCGGCAAGCATGAGCGGGCGGTTGCCGTCGAGATTCGCCGCACGCTGCCAAAAACCATGATCGGAAAACTCAGTCGCAAGGAACTCGTGGCCGAGGAGCGGGCGCGCGCTGCGAACGCCGCTTGACCGGTTCCGGCCTGCCCGTCACAAACACCGCGACAATCAAGAGTGGGAATGATGGCCGGGTCTGAGCCTATGACAGAGCTGAGTTTTGAGGCGGCGCTCGCGCGTCTGGAGGGCATCGTCCGCCAGCTGGAAAGCGGGGATGCGCCGCTGGAGGCATCCGTCGAACTTTATGAAGAAGGCGAGCGGCTGAAGCGGCAGTGCGAAAGCAGGCTGGCCGCAGCCTCGGCCCGGATCGAGAAGATTCAGCTGGGTGCGGACGGAAAAGCCACCGGCACAATTCCGTTCGATAGCTGATGCACGCGTCGATCAGTCTGAAGCCTGCGCTCGATGCCATCGGTCAGGCCATCGATCACCGGTTTGATCGCCTGCTGACGGTGCCCGAAGACGCCCGCAAGCAATTGTATGAGGCGATGCGGTATGCAGCCATCGGTGGCGGCAAGCGGATGCGCCCGTTGCTGGTCGTTGCAGCCTGCGATTTGTTCAACGTCGACAAGGAGCGGTCGCTTCGGGTCGCGACGGCGGTCGAGTGCATCCACTGCTATAGCCTGATCCACGATGATCTGCCCTGCATGGACGATGATGACATGCGACGCGGCAAGCCAACCCTTCACAAGGCCTATGGTGAGGCGACCGCTGTGCTGGCGGGCGACGCGCTTCAGTCGCTGGCGTTTGAAGTCCTTGCCGACGATGCAACGCACGAAGATCCGTTCGTGCGGGCCGAGCTGGTGATCGACCTGGCGAGGGCGTCAGGGCCATCCGGGATGGCCGGCGGTCAAATGATGGACCTGGCCGCCGAGCACGAGGTGTTCGATCTGCCGACGACAACCCGGCTGCAACAGCTAAAGACCGGGGCGTTGATTGCGTTTTGCCTCGAGGCCGGTGCGATCATGGGCCGGGCGGGTGACAGCCAGCGGAAGCGACTGCGGGGGTATGCCAAGGACCTAGGCTTGGCGTTCCAGATCGCCGACGACCTGCTCGATGTTGATGGCGACAGCGCCCGGACCGGCAAAGCTGTGCGCAAAGACGAGGCAGCGGGCAAGGCGACCTTTGTGTCGCTGCTTGGCCGGGACCGGGCGCGGCAGCAGGCAGAAATGCTGATAGATCAAGCCATTGGCCACCTGAACGGATTCGGGCGTGAAGCGGACATGCTCCGCGCGATCGCCAGGTTCGCAATTGAGAGGGATCGTTGATGCGCATCGGTGTCTATCCAGGAACATTTGATCCGATCACCCTTGGTCATGTCGATATCATCCGGCGCGGAGCCAAACTCGTTGATAAATTGGTTATCGGCGTGGCGACCAATCCTTCCAAGTCACCGATGTTCACGCTCGATGAGCGCGTGCTGCAGATGCGGCGGGAATGTGTTGGCCTCGGCGAAGCGATCGAGGTTGTGTCCTATGATGCGCTGCTGATGACGTTTGCGGAAGCACAGGGCGCGCAGGTGATCATCCGGGGGCTGCGGGCCGTCAGCGACTTTGAGTATGAATATCAGATGGCCGGCATGAATCAGCAGCTCAACCCCAATATCGAGACGGTGTTCCTGATGGCCGACGTGGCATTGCAGCCAATCGCGTCGCGGCTGGTCAAGGAAATCGCGGTCTATGGCGGGGACATCCGGCCGTTTGTGCCGCCGCGTATTGCGGTTGAAGTTGCAGCACGGGTTGCGCGCTGACGCTCAGCGCCGGTTCATGCTAGGGCTGCAATTTGAGGTTCGAGATTTAGGGGAGCGTATCGATGCGGCGGCTGTTTGCGGTGATTGCAGGACTGTTTTTGGCGAGCGGTGCTGTGGCCCAGCCCGTCCCGGACGCGGCACCGATTGCGCCACCGGCGATTGAGGCGGCCAATATCTGGGTACTCGACCTGTCGACAGGTGGCCGGGTCCGCATCCTGTTGCGACCGGACGCTGCCCCCAAACATGTTGAGCGGATCAAGCTGCTGACCAAGGAAGGTTTTTACAACGGCACAGTGTTTCACCGCGTGATCGAAGGGTTCATGGCCCAGGGCGGTGATCCGACGGCAACCGGTGGCGGCGGTTCAAAATATCCAAATTTGAAAGCTGAATTCAATGACTTGCCGCATGTTCGCGGCGCAGTTGCTGCTGCCCGGCCCGAGGACAAGGACGGCGCCAACAGTCAATTTTACATCTGTTTTTCCCCGGCGCTGAAGCTGGACCGGCTTTACACCGTGTTCGGGCGAGTGATTGACGGCATCGAGTGGGTCGATGCGATTGAGCGCGGCGAGCCACCCGCCAATCCATCGAAAGTGCTGCGGGCCAGTATGGCG
>JAYVLC010000279.1:0-2137 GCA_043759675.1 Sphingosinicellaceae bacterium | reverse complement strand
GCCGGGGCGGTGTGGGCGGACAGTCATGGCTTTGGCCTGCTGCGCTGGTTTACACTCCCGACGGCCATTGCCGTACCGCTGGCAGTCATCCTGCTCGACCTGGCGATTTATTGGCAGCACCGGCTGTTTCACATCGTTCCGCTGATCTGGCCGCTGCACCGGCTCCATCACCGCGACGAGGCGATGGACGTGACCACCGGTGTCCGCTTTCACCCCGGCGAGATATTGGTGTCGGCGGGGTATAAGCTTGTGGTTGTCATTGCGCTCGGTGCATCGCCACTGGCGGTGCTGGTTATCCAAGGGATCCTCGGCGCTGCCTCGCTTTGGGAGCATGCCAACCTGCGGCTGCCAGTCCGGATTGACCGCGCGTTGCGCCATGTCATCGTCACGCCGGCGATGCATCTTGTCCACCACGGGCGCGACGGCGATGACATGCGGACCAACTTCGGCTTCTCGACAAGCTTGTGGGACCGGCTATTTGCCAGCTATCGAGACTTGGCAACGACCGACCGGCTGGGAGCCGAATGAAAACGCTGACTCTTTTGCGTCACGCCAAGTCCGCCTGGGACGACCCGGTCGAGCGCGACTTTGACCGGCCGCTGAACGGCAAGGGCCGCCGGGCCGCCGCGCGGATCGGGCGTTACCTGCGCGATGAGGCGGTGGCGTTCGACAAGGTCATTGCCTCCCCGGCGCTGCGTGTCCTCGAGACGATCGAAGGGGTCGAGGCTGGCTATGGCCAGCGACTTCCGACGGAACATGACAAGCGCATCTATATGGCCTCAGCTGCAACGCTGCTCGACGTCGTGCGCGGAACGGCGGACGACCTCGAGCGGTTGATGATGGTCGGACATAATCCGGGGCTGGAGGACCTTGTTCTGCTGCTGGTCCCCGAATCTGCGGGAGGTGCCCGCGATGACGTCGAGATGAAATATCCAACCGCGACCATCGCAGAGCTGAGTTTCGAGGGGACCTGGGCTGACCTTGATGAGCGGATGGCAGCGCTGACCCGGTTTGTCCGGCCGCGCGACCTTGATCCATCGCTTGGCCCCGACGCGGCGTGACGCAGCTCGAGCAGCGCCTGAGACGCAGGATCGAGACCGATGGGCCGATGCCGGTGGCGGTCTGGATGGCGGCCTGCCTCGAACATTATTACCAGTCACGTGACCCGCTGGGACGCGGCGGCGATTTCACCACGGCGCCAGAGATCAGCCAGATATTTGGTGAACTGATCGGGCTCTGGTGTGCCGAGGCCTGGATGCGGGCCGGTTCGCCGCCTGTGACCCTGGTCGAGCTTGGTCCGGGGCGCGGAACCCTGATGGCTGATCTGTGGCGCGCTGTTGCCCGGGTGCCAGGCTTACATGCCGGGGCGCAAATTCATTTCGTCGAAACCAGCCCGACACTCAGGGACCTCCAGCGGGTGTCGGTGCCGCACGCGACCTGGCATGACAGTCTTGAGACCGTACCGGGCGACGCGGCGCTGCTGCTGATTGCCAATGAATTCTTCGATGCGCTGCCGATCCGTCAGTTCGTCAACACGCCAGCCGGGTGGCGGGAGCGGATGGTGGCCCTTGACGGCGATGACCTAGCGTTTGCGGCAGGCGAGCGATCCCAGGATCATCTGGTGCCGAGCGTCGTGCGCGCCGCGCCAGCCGGGTCGATATGGGAGGTGTCTCCCGCCGCGTTGGGCATCAGTGCCGAAATTGGCCGCCGGCTGTCGGGAGCCGGTGGTGCGGCGCTCATCATCGACTATGGACACATCGGCCCGGTGGTTGGCGACACCCTGCAAGCGGTTCGCGGCCACGCCTTTGCTGACCCGCTTGCAGCGGCCGGGGACGCTGACCTGACCGCGCATATCGACTTCACAGCGCTTGCTGTCGCGGCTGACGTATCGAGCCACGGGCCTTTGCCGCAAGGCGCATTTCTGAGCGGGCTTGGCCTGCATGAACGCACCGAAGCGCTCGCCCGCAACGCAACGGCTGATCAGGCGCGTCTTCTGCGCACCGGCACCCAAAGGCTGGCTGCGACCGAGGCAATGGGTTCCCTGTTCAACGCACTCGCGCTAACGGGGGGCGGATGGCCGACCCCTCCAGTCTTCCCCTGACCGTTCCGCCCGTCGTGTTCCGCGATGCCGGACCCG
>JAYVLC010000278.1:0-6198 GCA_043759675.1 Sphingosinicellaceae bacterium | reverse complement strand
CCTGTCGCAACCGACCCGGTGAACGCTACATAATCGACCTGTCCGATGAGCGCAGCACCGGTTGCGCCATCGCCTTCGACAAGCACCAGGATGTCGGCGAGTTCGGGCACCTCAGCGATTGCGGCCATCAGCGGGCGGATGAAGCGCGGGGTAACCTCCGAAGGTTTGACGATCACCGCGCACCCTGCCGCGAGCGCCGGGATCGCGTCGATCAGGGCCAGCGTCATCGGGAAGTTCCACGGTGAGATGGCACCGACCAGCGCATAGGGGATCAGGCGGGTCGAGGTTGAAATGCCGGGGATCGCGGTCTGGCGGTCCGTCACCGACGCCAGGTCGGTGATCGTTGCAGCGGACGCTACCCAACGCCCGATCAGCCGAGGCGTGCCATCGACCTCGATCGCCGAGATCGCAGCCCGGCCGGTATCGACGGTCAAGGCCGTGATGATCGCGTCCCGGTGCCGGGTGATGGCGGCACCAAGGGCGCGAAGGACATCGGCGCGGTCAGATGGCGCCCGTGCGGCCCAGCCAATTTGCGCTCCTCGCATCCGCGCCGTGAGCGTTGCAAGCGCGTCGCGGTCCAGCGGCCTGATTTCATAGTCATGCTGGCCGGTGCGCGGGTTGCGAACCTTCATTGCTGCGCCGCCCAGACGCCTACGATGTCGGAGCCGGTGGCAAACCAGGCGTCGTCACGGGCGCTAAGCGTCGCCAGCAACGCCTCCAATGCGGCGATCCGGTAGGGCAAGCCCATGATGTAGGGCGTCAGGTGCAGCGGCAACATACGCCCGCCCTCTGCTGCCAGCCAGTCGAACGCGTCGACCATCTGCTGCGCATAGCTGTCCGCCGACTGTTGCTGGACAGTGATGATCTGACGATCCGACAGCTCATGATTGAGCGGCAGATTGATCAGGCCGTTGTTGAACCGGTAAGGCAATTCGTCATTCACCCAGTCGCAACAATAGGACAGGCCGGCCTCCGTCAGCAGCCCCGGCGTGTTCCAGCTTTGCGATCGCGCGATGCTGAGCCAGCCTTTGGGGCGGGTTCCGGACACGCGTTCCAGCGTGTCGAGCGACTCCTTGATCAGCGCGCGTTCGTCCTCGATCGACAGTCCGGTGGCGATGGTGCCGTTCATGTCAGTGGAATGGGCGATGATCTCGTGCCCTGCCGCCACAATATCGGCAATGATCCGGGGATAGCGTTCGGCAATCACACTGTTGACGGCGATGCTCGCCTGCACGCCTGCCGCGGCAAAGGCGTCGAGCAGCCGATAAAAGCCAATTCGGGTGCCATATTCGCGAGCCGTATAGTGGCGGTAGTCGGGAAAGGCGGTTTGCATATGTCCCGGCGCCCGGAACGGTGTGTCGGAGGGCGTGATCGGGAACCACTCCAGACTGACGCAGATCCACACTGCAACATTTTTGCCATCGGGCCAGATGGTGGGCTTGCGGGTGTGGATGGCCGACCAATCATACAGGTCATGGTCGTATCCGGCACGGCGCTTGGGATATTGCAGATAGGCCGGGTCGAGCGTCATTGCTGTTGCTTCCACGCGTCGACGATGTCGCCAGCGCGGGAAATCCAGGCGCGGCCGTCGCCGGCAATATGGCGGAGCGCGTCCTGAAACGGCCCAATCCGGTGCGGCTGCCCGATCAGATAGGCGTGCAGCGGGATGCACATCACGGTGCCGCCTTCCGCTGCCAACCGCTCATATTGGCGGATCAGCGTGTCGGCATAGTCACGCGGCGACATATTGTAGACGAAGAAGCCATAATGGTCGTTGACCTCGAGGCTGTACGGGATCGAGACGAGGTTGCCGCTGCGCGTCTTGACCCGTTGAACCTGATCATCGTGATAAAGATCGCAGGTATAATCGAGGCCATAGTCCGCGATCAGGTCGAGGGTGCGCGGCGTATGGGTGAGCGCCGGGGCGAGCCAGCCGCGGATGGTCTGGCCGGTCGCCTCGCGCACGGTCTGGATCGAATCCTCGATGATCGCGCGCTCTTGGCGCTCGTCCATGTCATAGGCGTAGCGGGTGTTGTAGATGCCGTGGGAGAAAAACTCCCAGCCGCGCGCTGCGGCATCGGAGATCACCTCCGGGTGATGCTGACAGAGTGCCACCGACAGGGAGACCGAGCCGGGGAAGCCGAATTTGCTCATCACATCGGCCATCCGCCAATGGGAGATCCGGTTGGCGTGATCACGGTGGCCATAGCCGACGACATCGGGGTGCGGCCGTGTCCAAGCCTTCCGCATCGGATGCGCAGGCGGGTCGATTTCGTAATATTCCAGATTGGGCGCGACCCAGACCGCAACGGATTTGCCGCCGGGCCACATGATCTTGCGGCGCCCGCGATAGGGCGAAAAATCATAGAGGCCGGGATCACCCTTCACCGGGCGTCAAACCAATCAATGATCGCCTGGACCGGTTCGACATCGGCATATTTCAACTGAAGATCGGTCAGGTTGGCGAAATGGTAGCTTTCATGCTTGTCGGCGCAGGTCTCGATCGGGACGATGGTCCGGTAGCCATGACTGAGCGAATCCACCGCCGTCGCGCGGACACATCCTGACGTGCTGCCGCCGGTGACGACCACGGTATCGACCTGGTGCCAGGTCAGATAGCTGGCGAGCGGCGTTTCGAAGAAGGCGCTGGGCATCCGCTTGGTGAATTGCAGGTCGCCCGGGGCAATGTCGCACCGGCTGTCATAGGCGTGGCGGTCCGAGCCATATTTGATGTTCTGGAGCGAATCGGCGGTGTTGGTGCGCGTGCCCCAGACCCCGGCGTCCGCGGCGTCATCGACATAGCCAACACGGGACCAGATCACCGGCATGCCGCGCTGACGCGCCAGCCGCGACAGCGTGTTGGTATATTCGATTTGGCGCGGATCGGTTTCATAGGCCGTCACGAACAGATCAGTTCTTGTATAGGCCTGCTGGAAGTCGACGTTCACAATCGCGAGCTTTTTGCCGATGCCGAACTTCTTGCGCGCCGGGTTCGCCATCACCGCATCAAATATCTGCCTGGCGGTCGCACCGTCACAGACCATTTTCGTGCCCATCAAGGTCATTTATGGCTATCCCTTCGCTTGCGCAGACAATGGCCACGCGATAGACCGCTGTCGAGAGAAATTTGTCCGGACAACTTATTGATGATGATCACACGCCACTATCTTACGATCAACGGCCGCCGTGTCCATTACCGCAAGGCGGGCAATGGTCCGCCGTTGCTGATGGTTCACCAGAGCCCGCGGTCATCCGCCGAATATGAACCCTTGATGCGGCAATGGGCCGAACATTTCACCTGCATTGCGCCTGACACGCCGGGGTTCGGACAGTCAGACCCGCTGGTGAACCCGGTGCCCGAGATCGAAGATTTTGCCGATGCAATCGTGGACTTCGCCGATGCGGTCGGGATCAAGTCAATTGTCGGATACGGGTTCCATTCCGGCGGCATCATCCTTGTTACGGCGCTGCGACGCCATATGGCGAAGTTCGCTGGGCTGGCGATTGGCGGCTATGCAATCTGGAACGAGGCGGAGCGGGTCGCGCTCGGCACCCCCTATATTCCGCCGTTCAACCCGCAATCCTATGGCGAGCATCTGACCTGGGTGTGGAACCGCATACTTGAGCAAAGCTGGTATTTCCCCTGGTTCGATCCAAAGGATGGCAATCGGATGATCCGGGCGCATGCAGACCCGGCGGCCATCCATCCGACGATATTGGAAATGCTCGACAGTGGCGATGCCTACCGGTTGGGGTATGGCGCCGTGCTGCGCGGGCGGCGCGATATTCCGCCAGCCGATACGGCAACCCCGCCAGTGTTGATCACCGCCTATACCGGCGATCCACTGAAGGTGCATCTCGACCGGTTGCATGACCTGCCCGCGTCATGGAGCGCCTTTGGTGTCGAGACCGAGGTGGACCATCAGGCGGCGAGTTTGCAACAATTGCTGAGCATTGCCGGATCATCACCTGCCGATCTGGCAGAGGATGCGGGGCAGGGTTTTGTGCGAATCGAAACCACTGGTTTTACCGGCCTGATCCACTGGCAGGGCAAACCCGCGTCCGGTCGGCTGATCGTGCATGGGCCGGGCCGCGAAGCCGTACTGATGGACGACGCTGATGCACTGCGCATTGATCTGCCGGGACATGGCCTATCCGACCGCTGGCACGGAGCGGCACCGAGCCAATGGCAGCCCTGGCAGGCTGTGATCGACGCGGTAGCCGCGCATTTCGGCATCCAGACCGTTTCCCACGCGGCCTTGCCAGCGGGTGATCCTGACTTGCTCTATCCCGACCTGACGCCCGACCGGTTTGGTGGATATTTGACCAAGGCCTGGGCGATTGTCCGGGCGGGGCATGTGTTCTCCCCTTGGTATGCAGCGAATGCTGCGAATGCGATTCCGATCAACAGCGCCGCACTTGCACCGGCGCAATTGGCTCGGGAACATCGCGCGCTGATCCGCTCAACGGCAGCCAAGGCGCTCCATCTGGCGCGGCAATCCCGAAAGGAGGTATGACCCTGTCACAGCCGCAAACCCTGTTCGAGAAACTATGGGACGCCCATGTTGTCGTCGACCTGGGCGACGGCAACGCGCTGATCGCGATTGACCGGATATTCCTGCATGAACGGACCGGGGCGGCGGCACTGGCCAGTCTGGCCGCAGCGGGACGACCGGTTGCAGACCCGGCGCGGGTGTTTGCGGTCATGGACCATATTGTCGACACCCGCCCCGGACGGACCGATCAGACCCTGATGCGCGGCGGGCAGGCGTTCATCACCGAAACGCGGGCGGCGTGCCGGGAGGCAGGCATTACCCTGTTTGACGTGAACGACCCGGATCAGGGCATCACCCATGTCATTTCGCCCGAGCTTGGCATCGTGCTGCCGGGTTGTACGCTGATCGCACCCGACAGCCATAGCTGCACGCAAGGCGCGTTCGGTGCGTTGGCTTGGGGGATCGGGTCGTCGGAGGCCGAACATGCAATGGCGACGGGGACTCTGCGGGTCAGCAAGCCCAAATCGATGCGGGTGACGTTCACTGGCGTGTTGCCAGCCGGGGTTACGGCCAAGGACATGATCCTGCGGTTGCTCGCCGACCACGGCGCGGGCGGCGGGGCGGGGCATACGGTTGAATTTGCGGGAGATGCGGTGATCGCGCTCGACATGGAAGCGCGAATGACATTGTGCAACATGGCGACCGAATTTGCTGCGATGACCGGGATGATTGCTGCTGACGAGCGGACTAGGGCCTACCTGAAGGGGCGGCGATACGCACCCGACCCGCTGCCGGACTGGTCGGGACTGCGCACCGATGCCGGAGCGGTGTTCGACCGCGAGATTGTGATCGACGCGGGGAGCATAGAGCCAATGGTCAGCTGGGGCACATCACCGGGCAACAGCATCGGCATATCGCAGTCCATACCCGTCGATGCCGATGCGAAGGCGCTGGTCTATATCGGGTTGGAGGCTGGTCAGCCGATTGCCGGGACGCCGATTGATGTGGCGTTCATCGGCAGTTGCACCAATGCGCGGCTGTCTGATCTGCGTCGGGCTGCAGCGGTCTTGCAGGGCCGACACAAGGCAGGCGGGGTGTTGGGTCTGGTGGTTCCGGGGTCATCCACCGTCAAGCGCGCTGCCGAGGCGGAAGGGCTGGACCGCATTTTCACGGATGCCGGGTTCGAGTGGCGGGAAAGTGGCTGCTCGCTGTGCTTCTTTGCCGGTGGCGAGAGTTTCCCGCCGGGAAGCCGGGTGATTTCGTCGACCAACCGCAATTTCGAGGGGCGGCAGGGCCCTGGCATCCGGACGCATATCGCCAGCCCGGAAATGGTGGCCGCCAGCGCCATCGCCGGGTATATCACCGATCCAAGGGGGACGGCATGACCCCGTTCACCACCCTGACCAGCATTGCGGTCCCGCTGATCCGCGACAATGTCGATACCGATGCGATCATTCCTTCGCGGGAAATGACCAGCACCGGGAAAACCGGGTTGAAGGACGGGCTGTTTGCCGCGTGGCGGTACAGCGATGTGGCAAGCCGCGAACCGAACGCCGATTTTGTGCTCAACAACCCGGCCTTCGTGGGGGCGGAGATTTTGCTCGGCGGTGCGAATTTCGGCTGCGGATCAAGCCGGGAGCACGCGGTTTGGGCGCTGGCGGAATATGGCTTCCGGGCGGTGATCGCCGAGAGCTTTGCGCCG
>JAYVLC010000277.1:0-5343 GCA_043759675.1 Sphingosinicellaceae bacterium | reverse complement strand
GGTGACCTGATGCGAAAGACCGTGGCGGCCGCGACCGCGAGATCGCGCGAGCTCGGTCGTGGCAGCGCCGGACTGGTCGAAACGCCGCTAGCGAAGCGTTTGCTGCAATTCCTGGATTAGCGGGCGATCAGCGACCGGAATAAGGCCGCTCAGCACCGCCCAGAACCCGGTCACGGCCTGCTGGCCTGCCTGACTGTACGCGTCGGCGACGCCGACCCGCATCCGGTCAAACAGCGCAGCTTCCAACGTCGCCCCTGCCTCGGTCAAACTGAGGAGGCGCTGGCGTCGGTCGCGCTTGCCGACATCCTGGACGACAAGGTCGTTGGCCTGAAGTTCGCCAAGGACGCGGCTGAGCGACTGTTTGGTGATGTTGAGGAGGCGCAGCAGGTCCGAGACGGGCATCCCGGGGCGGCGGGCGATGAAGTACAGGGCCCGGTGGTGCGCGCGTCCGAATCCGGTTGCCGCAAGCAGACTATCGGGGCCCTTGATCATGTTGGTATAGCCGAAATACAGCAGCTCGATTCCGCGGCGTATCTCGGCTTCCAGCAAAAATTGGGGGGAAGCGACTGCGTCAACCATATTGACGTATCTCGCATCTTTCATTACGAACTTCAAGCATATTTTGTAATTTCATAACAAAATTTGAACGGAACAATCGATGGACACGCGCACCTACGATGATCGGGATGGCTATATCTGGTTCGACGGCGAGATGGTGCCCTGGCGCGATGCCCGGGTGCATGTCCTGACGCATGCGCTCCACTACGCAAGTGCGGTGTTTGAGGGTCAGCGTGGCTATGGTGGTACGATCTTCAAATTGGCGGAACACAGCGCCCGGCTTCGGAATTCTGCCCGGCTGCTCGGGTTCGAACTGCCATGGTCGGTCGAACAGATCAGCGCCGCCTGTATCGACACGATGAAGGCAAACGGCCTCGAAAGCTGTTATATGCGGCCGATTGCCTGGCGCGGCTCCGAACAGATGGGCGTCGCGGCGCAGCGGACCAAACCACATATGGCGATCGCCTGCTGGGAGTGGGGCGCTTATTTCGGTGCCGAAGTGCTTGAAAAGGGCCTGCGGCTTGGCATCGCGCGCTATCGTCGTCCCGCACCCTACACCGCGCCGACCTCATCGAAGGCGGCGGGGCTGTACATGATCTGCACCATTTCCAAACACGAGGCAGAGGCCGGCGGCTATGATGACGCGTTGATGTTCGACTGGCGCGGACAGGTCGCCGAAGCGACGGGCGCCAACATATTTTTTGTCAAGGACGGCGCGCTGCATACGCCGACGCCCGATTGTTTCCTCGATGGGATCACCCGCCGCACGGTGATCGACCTGGCGACCCGCCGCGGCATCGAGGTGATTGAGCGCCCGATCTGGCCCGACGAGCTTGAGAGTTTTGAGCAGGCGTTTCTCACCGGAAGTGCAGCAGAGGTCACACCGATCAGTGAAATCGGGCCGTGGCGCTTCGAGGTCGGTACCCTAACCAAGCAGCTTGCTAGGGATTATACCGATCTGGTCTGGGGCCGTTTGCCCCCGGCCTGATTTGTTGACGCTGGCGGGTGCCAACCGTATCACGCTTCTGACAGTTTAATTCGACCTGTGGGGTATGATGTTCAAGCGAATTTGGCAGCGCACGGTAGCGATGGTTGCGCTGCTGGTGGTCACGACGCTGATGGTACCCGCAGTGGTGGCCCAACAGATTGACCCGCGGGTCCTGCAACAGCTTGGAGGCGCGGCTGGAACCCAGGTAACACCAAGCCAGCGGCTCGACGCGGCGCGAGAACGCGATGTCGATTCGGCTGAAGGGTCACAGGGTCTCACGGCTGAGGAACAAGAGGTCCGCCGTCAGCAATCTCGGACCAAGCTCCAGGCGCTGTACGTTCCATCGGCCATCGAAAAGGAGTTCCGTTCGCGGACTGGTGCGACCGAACTCCGGTTGTTCGGCTATGACCTGTTTCGGTCGACTGAAGGGTCGGGCGGGGCGCTAACTGGAGCAGTCGGCGGAAATTATATCATCGGCGTCGGGGACGAACTCATTGTTTCGTTTCAGGGTGCAACGAACAATAGTGTAGCTGCACGCGTTGATCGGGAAGGCCGACTGATCGTTGGCCAGCTCGCGCCAATTCGAGCCGCGGGCCGATCTCTCGCAGACGTGAGCAATGAACTGTCTGCCACCACCCGGCGAACTCTGTTGGGAACCGATGTTTCCATATCGGTTGGATCGGTTCGCAACATCACCGTGCTGGTTGGCGGTGAAGTGGAGCGCCCGGGGCAATATCAGATTACGGCGCTGTCCGATTTGACCACTGCATTGGCGAAGGCCGGCGGCATTCGACAGGGTGGGACGTTGCGTAGCGTCCGCATCGTCCGCACCAACGGCTCGGTCATGACCGTCGATCTGTACGGCTTGCTGGGCATCGGAATTCCGCCAAGGGTTAGCCTGCAAGACGGTGATCGGGTGATCGTCCCGGTGATCGGCGATACCGTCGCCGTAACCGGAATCGTGGTGCGGCCTGGAATCTACGAGCTTCGCGGGCGAATGAGCGTTCAATCGCTCGTCGAATATGCCGGCGGCGCGCTACGGCCGCGGGGCTATGCCTTGACCGTGAGCCGGATCGGTGCCGACGGTCGTGAGAATTTCATTCGGGCACTCGGTAGCGCCCAGACACTGGTTGCAGGCGATGCGGTGCAGGTCATTGCCGGCAGTGCCGGCGGGGTTGAGGGCCGCGTCTCGCTTCGGGGTTCCGTCGCGAACCCTGGCGTCCGCCCCTTGACGGCAGCCCGTACGGTTCGGGAATTGCTTGGTGAGGCTTCCGAGCTGCGGAGCGGGACCTATATGCCAATGGCCGTGTTGGTCCGCCGTGATCCGGTGACCAGTGCCGATTTCATTGAGCCAGTTAACTTGATCGAGGCGCTGAAAGATGCGCCCTCGGTGCCGACCCGGAATGAGGATCGTCTATACGTGTTCAGCCTGGCCGATATCCAATTCCTCAGTCAACCTGCCGTCCGGCGCATCCTGCTGGGTCAGGCAAACGGGTCGTCGCAGTGTCGGGCCCTGCAGCGGCTGGAGGCGCTCGTAAATGCGGGGGGGCAGAGCCAGGCGACCACCCGTGCTGCCGGTGCCGAAACGGCGACAAGTGCCGCAAATGTTGGGACCGACGCGACCGACGAACAATGTCCAGCAGTATTCGAGGACAATGTCGACCTTTTGCCCGTGCTGATTGAAAATTCGGTCGGCGTCGGCGGAGCTGTCCGCCGGCCAGGTTCCTACCCCGTTGCAACCGCTACCTCGGCTGAGGTGTTGGTTGCGGTGAGCGGCGGGTTCACGGCCCAGGTGTCCGATGTCGTTCTGGATGTGATCAGGTCCGGTGCCGGATTGTCAAAGGTATCGAGCGTAACAGTAAGTCGCGATGGAAGGGAGTTGGCTGCCTTGACGCTTCTTCCCGGGGACAATCTGCGGGTGAATGCGTCGCAGCCGCAGCTGGAATTGGGGTCCGTGCTGCTATCGGGCGAGTTCCAGCGACCCGGTCTCTATGCGATCCGGGCCGGTGAGACATTGGGGCAGTTGATTGCTAGGGCGGGTGGTCTGACCCCGCTCGCCTATCCCTATGGCGCCATCTTCACGCGACTTTCCGTGAAACAGGCCCAGCAGGAAGGGTTCCGGCGTACCGCGCGCGAGTTGAACAGCGGCCTGTTCCTTGCTGCGACGCGGCGGAACGGCGGCGGGGATTCACTTGCCGGTCTCATTCCGCTCATCACACAATTGGAAACCGTGGAGGCGCTTGGCCGGATGGTCATCGAGGCCGATCCGCGTGTTCTTGTTGCACGGTCGGATCTGGATACCGTTCTTGAATCGGGTGATGCAATCACGATTCCCAAGACTCCAAATTATGTTCTGGCCCTTGGCGATTTGTCCAACCCCGGAGCTTTGCAGTTCACATCAGGAAAATCCCCGTTTGACTATCTTCGTGACGCAGGAGGCTTTCAGGCAACCGCAGACTCTGGTCGCGCATTTCTTGTGCTCCCAAATGGAACTGCACAGCGGATTCGGGCATCAGTATGGACTCGTAGCAATAATATCGTACCACCTGGAAGTACAATTATTGTTCCAAAAAATCTTGACCCATTTAGACCACTTAACCTTGCACGCGATTTGACAGCTATTCTGGGGCAAGTTGCTATTTCACTCGCATCTGTTGCAGTATTGGCAAAGCAATAGTTGGACCACTCAAGGCTGGAATTCTGTGAAATCTCCCCGTGTTGTTGTCATCGGCCTTGGATACGTCGGACTTCCATTGGCCGTGGCCCTAGCGCGACACTTTGATTGCCTTGGTGTCGATATCGATATCATGCGGGTTGCTGAACTTCGCGCCGGTCATGACCGCACACGCGAAATTGATGTAGAGCGGCTGCTGTCGAGCACCGTGCGCTTCACGACTGACATCGGCGACTCCGTCGGTGCCGACGTCTACATTGTCACGGTTCCCACGCCCGTCGATGATGCGAACCAGCCTGACCTCGGCCCCGTCATGGGGGCGACGCGCGCATTGGCCGGTGTGCTCACGCCACGGCAAGGAGCGATCATAGTCTACGAGAGCACGGTCTATCCCGGGGTGACGGAGGAGCTTTGTGGCCCGGAAATCGAGCGAATTTCCGGGCTGCTGCGTGGCAAGGATTTTTTCCTAGGTTACAGTCCGGAACGGATCAACCCTGGCGATAAGGTGCATACGGTCGACAAGATCGTCAAGGTGATTGCCGGCGAGAGCCCGGATGTCACGGAGGTTCTGGCCGGGATATACGGCAAGATTACATCTGCAGGCGTGTTTCGCGCTGCCTCTATCAAGGTCGCCGAAGCTGCGAAGGTAATCGAAAATGCCCAGCGCGATATCAATATAGCGTTCATGAATGAGATCACCCAGATTTTTGGCAAGATGAATCTGTCGATTTATGACGTGCTGGATGCGGCGGGCACCAAGTGGAACTTTCTGAACTTCCAGCCCGGCCTCGTTGGCGGGCATTGCATCGGTGTCGATCCCTATTATCTCAGCTATAAGGCCCAGCAACTCGGCCACGAACCCAAGGTTATCCTTGCTGGTCGCGAAACCAATGACGGCATGGCCGGCTATATTGCCCGATCTGTGCACGGCCTGATGCAACCGCGCGGGCGGGTTTTGATCCTGGGCCTGACGTTTAAGGAAGACGTACCTGACCTGCGGAACTCCAAGGTTGTCGATGTGATCCGCGACCTTGAGGCGATGGGCCACCACGTCACGGTTCATGACCCGTTCGCAGACGCTGCCGAGGCGCGTCACGAATATGGTATTGAGCTATCACCTGAA
>JAYVLC010000276.1:0-2550 GCA_043759675.1 Sphingosinicellaceae bacterium | reverse complement strand
CGGTTTCAGGTCGGCGAGGACCTTTATGCCCGGCTTGGCATCCCGCGCGAGAATCGTGCCGCGCGGTTGCAGTGGTTCGCCCGCAATTTCATGTTCTTCAACGCGCCGGTCGCGCTGTTCTGCTACGTCAACCGCAACATGGGGCCGCCGCAGTGGTCCGACCTTGGCATGTATCTGGAAAATGTCATGTTGCTGTTGCGGGAGGAGGGCCTCGATAGCTGTCCTCAGGAATGTTGGGCGATCTACCCGCAGACCATCGGCGAGTTCATCAAGCCGCCCGCCGAACTCATGCTGTTCACCGGCATGGCCATCGGCTGGAAAGATGCCGCGGACCCCGCGAACCAGCTGGAGACGCAGCGTGCGCCGCTCAGCGAGTTCGCGGAGTTCAGAGGTATTTAGCTACGCCCCGATACCGAAGTGGCGGAGCAGCATCGTGATGATAATACCGACGAGCACACCGAGCGATACCCCGCCGGACAGCATGAAGCCAAAGCTGCGCTTCTCGGCGGCCTTGGCATAGCCTTCGGTATAGAGAACCCGGCCGACGCTATAGGTCAGGCCGTAAATGCCCGCCCACATGTCGCCCCAGGTGCAGGCGGCAAGCACCAGCAGCGGCAGGAACATCACCATCTGCTCGACGCTGTTCTGGTGGGCCCGGAACACGCGTTCGAAGTCCTCATTACCGGTGGTCGCCGGGGCCTTGATGCCGAACTTGCCGCGGGCACCGCCGACCTTCATCGTTGCATGAACGTAAGACAGCAGTGCCAGGATCAGCACCAGAGTTGTCCATTTGTAGTCGTGCATTTGTCGCTCCCCCTGTTTGTGGTTTGGGAAGCCTAGCGCATCATGGGCTTGATACAAGCCAGGATGGCCTAGCCTTTGGGTTTTCCCATTTCGACGATCGACCGCGCACCTTCGGCAAAGCGCTTCGCTGCGTCTTCCTGGTTCGCAGCCATAAGTTTGCTGATATCCTCAGGCACGGTGACGCCCTTCTGAGCGGCCGGGCGGGCGGCGATAGCCCCAAGCCAGCGCTGCAGATGTCCGAATTCCTCAATGCTGACACCGGACCAGCTGTGCGTCCGCACCCAGCACCAGTTGGCGATATCGGCGATGCTATAGTCGCCCGCCAGATATTCATTGGTCGCAAGGTGTTGATCCATCACCCCGAACAGGCGCCGGCATTCGCCCTGATATCGGTCGATGGCGGGCTGAATTTTTTCGGGGAAATATCGGAAGAACACATTCGCCTGCCCCATCATCGGGCCGATTCCGCCCATCTGGAACATCAGCCATTGCTCGACCCGGCTCATGCCCTGAGGGCCGGATGGCATCAGCAATCCGGTTTTGCGCGCCAGATAGGTCAGGCAGGCCCCACTCTCGAACACGGCAAAGCCATCATCGACGATCGCCGGGATGCGGCCATTCGGGCAAATGGCGAGGAATTCGGGCTGTTTCTGCTCGGCCGTTTGCAGGTCAATGCGGTGGACATCATAGGCTAGGCCCATCTCCTCCAGCGCAACCGAGACTTTGTACCCGTTGGGGGTCGCGGCGGTGTAGAGGGTTATCATCGGAGCAGCCTTTCGCGGTTCGGGCAGCAGTCTAGCGTCCGTCGCTGCCCGCTCAACCTGTGCAATCGTCCTATCTCACCGGGTGGAAGTGGTCGTGGATCGTCCGTGCCATCAGTTTCGATATCCCCGGCACTTTTTCCAATACATCAAATCCTGCCTCCTTCACCGCCTTGCCGGTCCCGAAATGCATCAGCAGCGCGCGCTTGCGGGCCGGACCGATCCCCGGCACGTCATCGAGCGGCGAGGTCACCATTGATTTCGCCCGCTTGGCCCGGTGGCCACCGATGGCAAAGCGGTGCGCTTCATCACGCAGGCGCTGGAGATAGAATAGCAGCGGGGCGTTGGGCGGCAGCGTCAGCTCGCGGCCATCAACCGTATGGAAGGTTTCGCGACCGGCGTTGCGATCAGGCCCTTTTGCGACGCCAACAACGCAGACACCATCGGCCCCAAGCTCATCGAGCGCCTGCATAACACTCGACAATTGACCCTTGCCACCGTCGATCAGCAGGAGGTCCGGCCACTCCGCGCCGGATCGCTCTGGATCCTCGCGTTCCAGCCGCGCAAATCGGCGGGTCAGCATCGCCTTCATCATCGCGAAATCA
Organism: Sphingosinicellaceae bacterium; assembly: GCA_043759675.1. GTDB lineage: Bacteria > Pseudomonadota > Alphaproteobacteria > Sphingomonadales > Sphingomonadaceae > JADCGM01. The sequence continues at coordinate 380 of JAYVLC010000276.1, read as the reverse complement.
TCACCGGGCGTGATCGTGTCGCCTTTCATGTTGAATTTGCGATACGCCGACTTCCGGAACCCCTCCGGTCCCGCGACAATCATCGCGCCCAGCGCATTGGTCCCCATCATGTGCGAATTGTCATAGACTTCGATGCGCTGCGGCGGGGCGGCAAGGTCAAAAAATTTGGCAAGTTCGCCCAGGAGCCGCGTCTGGGTTGTTGATTCAGCCAGACGACGGTCGAGCGCCTCGATAGCGTTGCGTTTGGCCTGATCGAGCATGCGCCTGACCGGCCCGCGCTGTGGCACCCGGATATTGACCCGGCGACCCGCACGTTCGGACAGCGCGTCAGCCAGCAGGTCCGCCTCGGCCAGCGCCCGATCGAGCAACAATTCGCGCGG
>JAYVLC010000275.1:0-5222 GCA_043759675.1 Sphingosinicellaceae bacterium | reverse complement strand
GCACCGGATGTCCTGATCGCGATGAACCCGGCAGCGCTCAAATCCAATGTCGATGCCCTGGTGCCCGGCGGTCTGATCATCGCTGACAGTGGCGAGTTCGGTGCCCGCAACCTGGCCAAGGCGGGCTATGCGGCGAACCCGCTGGAGGATGACAGTCTGTCGAAGTGGCAGCTCTTGGCGTTCAACATATCGGCGCTGACGCTTGAGGCGGTAAAACCATTCGGCCTTGGCAACAAGGAAGCGCTGCGCTGCAAGAATATGTGGACGCTGGGGCTGGCGCTCTGGATGTTTGACCGCGACCGGGCACCGCTGATCGAGTGGCTGAAGGGCAAGTTCGCCAAACTGCCGGTGCTCGCTGATGCCAATATCGCGGCATTGAACGCGGGCCATGCCTATGGCGAAACTGCGGAGATTGGCGGGCCGCTGAAGCAGTTTGATGTCGGCGCGGCGGCGGCGGCGCCGGGTCTCTATCGCACGGTGACTGGCGGCGAGGCCCTGTCGCTTGGTCTGGTGGCAGGTGCACAATTGGCGGGCCTGCCGATGTTCTTTGGCTCCTATCCGATCACCCCGGCCTCCTCGCTGCTGCATACGCTGGCTGGCCTCAAGGAATATGACGTCACCACCTTTCAGGCGGAGGACGAGATTGCCGCGATCTGTTCGGCAATTGGTGCGTCCTATGCCGGGAAGCTCGGTGTTACCTCCTCATCCGGCCCCGGCATCGCGCTTAAAGGCGAGGCGATGGGCCTGGCGATCATGACCGAGTTGCCGCTGGTCATCGTCAATTCGCAGCGCGGCGGGCCGTCGACCGGCCTGCCGACCAAGACCGAGCAGTCAGACCTGTATCAGGCGGTCTATGGCCGCAACGGTGATGCGCCGCTGGTGGTCATTTCCGCCCGCTCCCCGACCGATTGTTTCGAGGTGGCGATCGAGGCGGTGCGGCTGGCGACACAGTTCATGACGCCGGTCATGCTGTTGACCGATGGCTATATCTCCAACGCGGCCGAGCCGTGGCGCGTGCCGGACATGACCAGCTACACGGCGTTTCCGGTCGCGTTCCACACCGTTGTTCCCGATGACGCCATTCAGAGCCCGTACGAGCGCGACCCGGAGACGCTGAAGCGCGTCTGGATCAAGCCCGGCACGCCCGGCCTGATGCACCGCATCGGCGGGATCGAGAAGGCGGTGGCCACTGGCCACATCAATTACGAGGCCGCCAACCACCAGAAGATGACCGATATCCGGCAGGCCAAGATCAACGGCATTGCTGATCATATCCCCGAACAGGATGTTGAGCTGGGCGCGACGTCAGGCAAGCTCGTCGTCGTCGGGTGGGGCTCAACCTATGGGCCGATCCATCAGGCGGTCCGCCGTGCCCGCGCCGCTGGGGCCGATGTGAGCCAGATCCACATCCGCCACATCTGGCCGCTGCCAAGGAATCTCGGCGCGCTGCTGAAAGGCTATGAGCGGATATTGGTGCCCGAGATGAACACCGGACAGCTGAAAACCGTGCTGCGCGACCAGTTCCTTGTGGACGCCAAGCCGCTGAACAAGGTGTCCGGCCAACCGTTCAGGATTGCCGAGATTGAGGACGCGATTGCGGAGATGCTGGGTTAGTGGATAGCCGGACGGTCATGCGGGCGCTTCAGGCCGACGGCTGGTATCTGGAGAAGACGGTCGGGAGCCATCATCAGTTCAAACATCCGACGCGTGGTGGTAAGGTAACGGTTCAGCACCCGAGGAAGGATATCCCGCCCGGCACGTTGGGCAATATCGAGCGGCAGTCGGGTCTGACATTGCGGAGGCAAGCATGAAACGTCACTATCTGGGCGTCGTTGAGGCAGGCAAAGAGGGGTTTGGGCTGTATTTCCCGGACTTGCCGGGCTGCACGACCGGGGGTGATACGGTCGCGGAGCTTCTGACCAACGCGCATGAGGCGCTGCAGGCGCATATCGATCTGATGGCCGAAGACGGTGACGTGATTCCCGAGCCCACCGACCCCAGTCTCGATGTCGAGCGCGGTCGCGTTCCAGAGGCCGATTTGCGCGCGCTGGCTGCTGTCGAGGTCGATGTCCCCTATCCGGGCACCGTGTCGATCCTGGTCAAGTCCGAGATTGTGCGGGAAATCACGGCATTGGCCGATCGGAACCTTGGAACGACCCGCCAATTTATCGAGAATGCCACGCGGCGCGAACTCGACCGCCTGAAGCAATCCGCCTGAAAGCCCCCGTATGAACGACATGACCCCTATCCGTGTAACGAAGCCCGATGACTGGGCGACCGACCAGGAGGTGCGCTGGTGCCCGGGCTGCGGCGACTATGCGATCCTGAAGGCCGTGCAGCGCACGATGCCGGAAATCGGCGCGACGCCCGAAAATACCGTATTCGTCAGCGGTATCGGCTGCTCATCTAGGTTCCCATATTATATGGAAACCTATGGCTTCCACACCATTCACGGCCGGGCGCCAGCGGTGGCAACCGGGGTGAAGCTGGCCAATCCCGAGCTGGACGTCTGGCTGATCACCGGCGACGGTGATGGTCTGTCGATTGGCGGCAACCATATGCTGCACCTCATCCGCCGGAACCTCGACTGTCAGGTGCTGCTGTTCAACAACGAGATTTACGGGCTGACCAAGGGGCAATATTCGCCGACCAGCCGGGTCGGGACCAAGTCGCCGTCAACGCCGTTCGGGTCGGTGGACCGACCGGCCAGCCCCTGCGCCTTTGCCCTGGGGGCAGGCGGCCGTTTCATCGCGCGGGCCATCGACACCGGCAAACAACTGCCGGAGATGCTGAAGCGCGCCTATTTCAACAAGGGCACCAGCTTCCTCGAAATCTACCAGAATTGCATCGTGTACAACGACGGCGTGTTCGAGCCGTTCACCGCCAAGAAGGAAGCGGCGGCGAATCAGCTCTGGCTTGAGCATGGCAAGCCGATGCTGTTTGCCGGCGGCAGCAAGGGACTGAAGCTCAATCGCGATGCGCTGCGACTTGAGGTTGTTGATGTGACGGCTGGCGGCACGGCCGACCTGCTGGTGCATGACGAGACGAACAAGGGCATCGCGCAGATGCTGATCGACATGGAGCTGCCGGAATTTCCCGTGGCGCTCGGGGTGATCTATGCCGACCCGGCCCTGACGTTTGAATCAGCCGTGGTGACGCAGAATCGCGCGCTGTCGGTGGGCAAGACACCGGACCTCAACAAGCTGATCCGCAAGGGCCAGACCTGGAGTGTTGACAAGATTGCGCCGCACGGACTGTAGCAAGGCTGTTCGATTGAAACACCATCGTCATTCCCGCGAAGGCGGGAACCCAGTCCGAGCAAACATCTGCGAGCGCTTTCTCGCGCTATTTTGAAGTGCGCTGGGTTCCCGCCTGCGCGGGAATGACGATGGGTATGATTGTAGCTGCGTCTTGCCTTTCGCGCCCGGCTCCACCATATGCCGCTGCGGGAGCTGGGCGGGCAGACCATTCGCCAACCCGGTCAGGTCCGGAAGGAAGCAGCCGCAACGATTCCGGTCTGGGTCGTCCCGGCTCCCACCTCTCTCTTGCGCGCATGTCTGCGCTGCGCCACGGTCATCGGCATGAGTGATCTGATTCCCCCCGAAGCCTACCGCGTCCTTGCCCGCAAATACCGGCCGGCGAACTTCGATTCGCTGATCGGGCAGGATGCCATGGTGCGGACGCTGGGAAATGCGATTGCCCGCGATCGGTTGGCGCACGCATACCTTCTGACGGGCGTGCGCGGGGTTGGGAAAACCTCCACGGCGCGAATCATCGCCAAGGCGCTGAACTGCATCGGGCCGGACGGGCAGGGCGGCCCGACGATCAGCCCGTGCGGGGTTTGCGAACCCTGCGTCGCGATTTCGGCCGGGCGGCATATCGATGTGATCGAGATGGACGCGGCGTCGAACACCGGCATTGATGATGTCCGTGAGATCATCGAGGCGGTGCGCTATTCGGCGGTTAGTGCCCGCTTCAAGATATACATCATCGACGAGGTGCACATGCTGTCCAAACAGGCCTTTAACGGCCTGCTGAAGACACTTGAGGAGCCGCCGCCGCATGTGAAGTTCATTTTCGCGACAACCGAAGTGCAGAAGCTGCCGGTTACGGTGCTGTCGCGGTGCCAACGCTTTGACCTGCGACGCATCCCGATCGAAAAGCTTGCCGAGCATTTCGGCAAAGTGGCGGAGGCGGAAGCGGCGACCGTCGATCCGGAAGCCCTGGCGCTCATTGCGCGCGCCGCCGAAGGTTCGGTGCGGGACGGTCTGTCGATTCTGGATCAGGCGATTGCGCACGGACAAGGTGCGGTCAGCGCCGATGCGGTACGCGACATGCTGGGCCTCAGCGACCGGGGACGGGTGCGCGAGTTGATGGCGGCGCTGCTCGCAGGCGATGCCCGCACAGCGCTCGACAATCTGCGCGATCAATATGATCTTGGCGTCAACCCGGACATGGTCGTGCAGGAACTGCTGGAGCTGACGCATACGATTACGCGCGCCAAGGTGGCAGGTGCCACTGACCCGGCGCTGGGCGAGGGGGAGCGCGCAGCGATTGCCGATTGGGCCAGGGCGCTGAGTTTCCCGCACGTCCACCGGCTGTGGCAATTGCTGCTGAAGGGACTGGCCGAGGTGCGCGACGCACCGCTGCCGATTCAGGCTGCCGAGATGGCGCTGCTCCGCATCGTCCATGCCTCGACGCTGCCGGATCCGGGCGACCTCATCAAAAGGCTGGCAAGCGGTGATTTGGCTGATGCGCCGGTGCGGACGGTCGAGCCGCCGGTTGCCGAGGAGCCGCGCCTAGCGATGCAGGCGGTGTCGCTTCACGCCCCGGAACCCGTTCAGCAGATTGACGTGCCGCCAAGCTTTGCCGGTCTGGTTCGCCTGTTTGAGGACAAGCATGAGCCAATGCTGGCGCTGGTACTGCACGACCATGCCCGGCTGGTCCGCTATGCGCCGCCGCTGATCGAGCTCAACCTCATTGGCGCGCGGCCCGATTTCACGCAGCAGGTGATGCGTAGCCTGGAACTATGGACGGGGATGCGCTGGACCGTGACGTTGTCGAAGGACGAGGGCCAGCCAACAATGCGCGAAGCTGCCACGTCGGCGCATGACGCCGAGCGTGCCGCCATCCTCGCCGATCCGACGATCCGCCAGGTGATGACGGCTTTTCCTGACGCCGAACTGATCGACTTCGGCACCGACCCCAATGTCCAACGCGAC
>JAYVLC010000274.1:0-14413 GCA_043759675.1 Sphingosinicellaceae bacterium | reverse complement strand
TGACCTCGTGAAGGAGGCGGGCATCACCTATCTCGAAGGCTATCTCTGGGACCCGCCAGCCCCGCGCGAAGCGATGGTCGTGGCACTGGAAGTGGCGCGTGCCAATGGTCGCAAGGTCGCATTCACCCTGTCCGATGCATTTTGCGTCGAGCGGCACCGCAAGGATTTCCGCGATCTTGCCGATGGCCGCGTCGACATATTATTCGCCAACGAGGTCGAGATTTGCTCGTTGTTCGAGGTGGCGGACTTTGACTCAGCGGCACGGGCGATTGCAGGCAAGCTGCCGATTGCCGTGATCACCCGGTCAGAGAAGGGCGCTGTCGTTCTGGCGGGTGGCGAGGCCATCGAAGTGCCCGCCGAACCAGTTGCAAAAATCGTTGATACGACAGGCGCCGGCGATTTGTTTGCGGCCGGGTTCCTGCATGGCCTCGCGCAAGGCCGCGACCTGAAGATTTGCGCCGAGTTCGGGGCCATCGCCGCCGCCGAGGTGATTTCCCACTACGGCGCGCGCCCCGAGGCTGACCTCAGGGCGCTCGCCGCAAAGCTGGGTTAGGGCCTGGCTACAACCAATCAGTTGATCGGGGGTACCGAGGATGGTGGCATATCAGCATCACCTTCATGCACCTCAATTTTGCCCAAACCCACATGGCTGCGCGAACGACTGTAGAAAATATAGACCAAGAGACCGATGCCTGCCCAGATCGCGAACATGACTTTGCTCTTGATGTCGAGGCTGTAGAAAAGATAGCTACAGCCAATAATTGCCAACGGCGCCGTCACATAGACCAGCGGTGTGCGGAATGGGCGCTTACGCGACGCGTCGGTCCGCCTCAGCACCATCACTGCAATCGAAACTGCGGCAAAGGCGAAGAGCGTCCCCGAGTTGGAAATGTTCGCCAACTGTCCAACGGGGAAAAATGCCGCGAACAGCGCCACGACAATCCCGGTAATGATGGTGATGACATGCGGTGTTTTATACTTCGTGTGGATGCGCGAGAAAGCCTCGGGCAACAGGCCGTCGCGGCTCATGACAAAAAAGATCCGCGTCTGGCCGAACATCATCATCAAAATAACCGAAGGCAGCGCCAGGATTGCGGCAAGGCCGATCAGATTGCCAATCTGCGGCCATCCAATTTCACGCAGCGTCCACGCCAACGCTTCCTTGGAGCACGTTACTGCCTGATTGCCAATCGCCGCGCATTGCGCAGTTAGTTCACTGCTGCCTGGTTCAAGCGCAACGCCAGCAGCGTTGGTGACGGGCTGCGCGCCGACTGAGCCGATCACCCCGGCCGATACCAAAAGATAAAAGACGGTGCAGATGGCGAGCGACCCGATCAGGCCGATCGGCATATTGCGCTGGGGATTCTTGGTCTCCTCTGCCGCTGTGGAAACCGCATCAAAACCGACGTAGGCAAAGAAAATAGATGCCGCTGCCGCCGATACGCCGCCAAAGCCCAAAGGCGAGAAGGGCTCAAAATTATCCATATTCATCACCGGAATGGCGAGGATGATAAAGACGGTCAGTGCGACAATCTTGATTGCTACAAGGATGGAGTTGATCGTCGCACTTTCGCGCGTCCCAATCACCAGCAGCCACGTGACAAGCCCTGCAATCACCATCGCAGGCAAATTCACTATCCCGCCATCGAATGGCCCGAGGACCCAAGCGCTGGGAATATCTATCCCAAAGGCGTTTTCGACATAACCGATCATATAGCCCGACCAACCGACCGAAACTGCACCTGCAGCCACCGCATACTCAAGAATGAGCGCCCAGCCGACCATCCACGCGACCAATTCCCCCATCACAGCATAGCTATAGGTATAAGCAGAGCCTGACACCGGAACCATCGCCGACATTTCCGCATAGCAAAGCGCAGCCACGGCACAAACAAATCCAGCGATAACAAAGGATAGCATCATCCCCGGTCCGGCTTTTTGCGCCGCCTCCGCCGTCAGGACGAAAATACCGGTGCCAATGACCGCACCGATGCCAAGCATCGTGAGTTGGAATGCGCCGAGCGAGCGGTGCAGCGACTTCTTTTCCGCCGTCGCCAGAATGGCGTCGAGCGACTTTACACGTCCAAACATAGTTCCTCCCGGAGCAGGTGCTCCCCAGCACCCGATGATATCGTGTCGTGAAAAAGCCCGCTTTTCGAGCGCCCGTCAAGCCCTACCGCGCCAGCAAAGGTCCCAACTTTCGCCCCGCCAATATGTGCACATGCAGGTGCGGCACCTCCTGGTGGCTGTCGAGGCCCGAGTTGGCGAGCAGCCGGTAACCGGGCTCCACCAGCCCCTGATCAGCCGCCACCTTGCCAACCGCGCGGACAAAGCCCGCAATCTCTGCATCAGACGCCGACGCCGAAAAATCGGCCCAGGAAACATAGGCTCCCTTGGGAATCACGAGGATATGTACCGGAGCCTGCGGAGCAATGTCGTGAAAGGCGAGAGCGAATTCGTCCTCATACACGCGCTTCGCCGGAATCTCCCCGCGCAGAATGCGGGCGAAGATATTGGTGGGGTCATAGGGCAGCGTCGCATCGACGGTCATGGTCAGTCTTTCCGGGCAGCTTTCTCGTCCAGTCCCGAAACGCCCTGCCGCCGATCAAGTTCGGCGGCGATGTCGGCGGGTGAGACGCCCGCGTCGGCCCAGAGAATGGTGAGGTGGAACAACAGGTCGGCGCTTTCGCTGATGATGGCGGCGCGGTCGTCGCGAACGGCGGCGATGACGGTCTCTACCGCCTCCTCCCCGACCTTCTGCGCGATTTTGTCCCGGCCTTTTGCAGTCAGTCTGGCGACATAGGAGGTGTCCGTGTCCCCGGTCCGACGAGCGAGGATGGTTGCATAAAGGGTGTCCAGAGCGTCCATCACGCCACTCTAACCGAAATGCCCGCCGCGGCCATATGCGCTTTGGCCTGCCCAACAGTCGCCTGCCCGAAGTGGAAGATTGACGCTGCGAGAACGGCACTTGCTCCGCCGTCGCGGACACCGGCGACCAGATCATCAAGGTCGCCGACGCCGCCGCTCGCCACCACCGGAATGGTGACCGCATCGCTGACGGCGCGGACGAGTGTGGTGTCATAGCCACTGCGCGTCCCGTCGCGGTCCATGCTGGTCAGCAGGATTTCGCCGGCGCCAAGCTCGGCGACCTGCCGCGCAAACGCCACGGCGTCGATGCCGGTGGCGGTGCGACCGCCGTGGGTGAAAATCTCCCAATGGTCGCCGACACGCTTGGCATCGATGGCGACCGTGATGCACTGGCTGCCGAAATGGGCTGCGAGTTCGGCGACGAGTTCGGGCCGGGCGACGGCGGCGGAATTGACCGCGACCTTATCGGCCCCGGCGTTCAGCAGGGCGCGGACGTCCTCGATGGCGCGCACGCCGCCGCCGACGGTCAGTGGCATGAAACAGACTTCGGCGGTCCGGCTGACCACATCGAGCAGCGTGCCGCGATTTTCATGGCTGGCGGTGATGTCGAGAAAGCAAAGTTCATCGGCCCCGGCGGCATCATAGAGCCGCGCTTGCTCGACCGGATCGCCCGCATCGACCAGATTGACGAAATTGACGCCCTTGACGACGCGCCCTCCGGCCACATCGAGGCAGGGGATGACGCGAATGTTCATGCGGCGAGCCGGAAGGCATCGGCGAGCGTCAGTCGGCCATCATAGAGCGCTCGCCCCGTGATCACGCCTTCGATGCCGTGATGCGCGTTTGCCCGCAGCGCCTCGATATCGGCGGGGCCTGCCACCCCGCCCGAGGCGATGACCGGAATCGCCGTAGCCCTGGCCAGCTCGACCGTTGCCTCCAGATTGACGCCTTTCAGCAGCCCGTCGCGGCCAACATCGGTGAACAGCAGGGCTGTAACGCCCGCATCCTCGAACCGGTGCGCGAGGTCGGCGACCGCGAGCGTTGAGGTGCTGGCCCAGCCGCGCGTCGCGACCATACCGCCCTTGGCATCGACAGCAACGACGATGCGGCCCGGATGCCGCGCAGCCGCCGCACGGACAAGGTATGGGTCGTCGAGCGCGGCGGTGCCGAGCACCACCCGGCGCACGCCCAGCGCTAGCCAACGGTCAATCTGTTCAGCCGTGCGGATGCCGCCGCCAAGTTGCAAATGGCCAGGGAAGCTGGCGACGATTGCCTCCACCGCGCCCTCATTGACACCGTGACCGGCAAAGGCCCCATCAAGATCAACAACATGCAGCCAAGTGGCCCCGGCGTCGGCAAAGCTGCGAGCCTGTGCGGCGGGATCGTCTCCGTAGATCGTCGCGCGGTCCATGTCGCCTTCAGCTAGGCGCACGACCTGACCGGCTTTGAGGTCGATGGCAGGGAAGATGATCATGGCATTTTATCCGTTGGAAGGGCGTTCACCCCCACCCGCTCGCTTCGCGAGTCGCCTCCCCCCTCAAGGGGGAGGGAGTTCAGCCCTTCCCTCCCCCTTGAGGGGGGAGGCGACTCAGGCGTAGCCTGAGCGGGTGGGGGTGAAACACTCACGGCGTCCAGTCCAGAAAGGCGCGCAGGAAACCAAGCCCAACCGTCTGGCTTTTTTCCGGGTGGAACTGGACCCCGAGGATGTTGTCGCGCCCGATGATCGCGGCCACCTTTCCGTCAAAGTCGTAAGTGGCGAGCAGATGCGCTCGGTCTGCGGGGATAAAGTGATAGCTGTGAACGAAATAAGTCTGCCCGCCGTCCGCCAGCGTTGAAAGACCGGCATGTCCAGCCCCCGCAGCCGCCATCCGCACCGGTGCCCAACCCATGTGCGGGACCTTCAGCGCCGGGTTGGCTGGTGCCAGTTTGACGACATCCCCCGGTATCCAGCCCAAACCCTGATGAACCCCGTGCTCGACCCCGCGGGTGGCGAGCAGTTGCATGCCGACACAGACGCCGAGGAACGGGCGCTGATCCTCCAGAACGGTCCGGGTCAGCGCCTCCGTCATACCCGGCGCGCCGCGCAGTGCCGTCGCGCACTGGCCGAATGCCCCGACACCGGGCAAAACGATCCGGTCGGCAGTACGGACCTCGGCGGCAGATGACGTAACGACAACCTCAACCGGACGCCCGGTATCGCGCCCCGCCGCCTCCAGTGCCTTGGCAACCGACCGCAGATTGCCCGCGCCATAGTCGACGACGGCGATCCGTTCAGCCACCTAACGTGCCCTTGGTTGACGGGATGATGCCAACCTTGCGTGGATCAAGCGCCACCGCGATTCGCAACGCCCGCGCCAGGGCTTTGAAGCAGCTTTCGACGATGTGGTGATTGTTGGTGCCGTACAGCGTCTCGACATGCAGCGTCAGCCCGGCGGTCTGCGCAAAGGACTGGAACCAGTGCTCAATCAGCTCGGTGTCCCATTCGCCGAGGCGCGGTGTCGAAAAACCGGATTTCCAGACGAGATATGGCCGCCCGGAAATATCGAGCGCGACGCGGGTCAGCGTCTCGTCCATCGGCGCATGGGCCTCGCCATAGCGGGCGATGCCGCTCTTGTTGCCCAGCGCCTTTGCGACGGCTTCCCCGAGCGCCAGCGCAGAATCCTCCGTCGTGTGATGCTGGTCAATGTGCAGGTCGCCCTGGCAGTCAAGCTTCAGGTCGATCAGCGAGTGGCGGGACAATTGTTCGAGCATGTGATCGAGGAAGCCAATGCCGGTCGAAATGGCATAATCCCCAGTGCCGTCGAGGTTGACCTCGACCGCGATGCGGGTTTCGCTGGTGTTGCGGGTGACGGTGGCGCTGCGCATGATGAGCCGCGCTATAGCGGTTGAGAGCGTCAACGCCAACCAAGCTGCGCCACATTGCGTTTCCAACCCGTCGCGCCTATATGAACCGCAGCTGACGTTGCCTTACGACGGACTGCGGCGCGTTACTGCTCCTCTTCCCCCTTCGAAGCTGCATAGGCATCCGGCAAGCGTGCGCCAACTTTGGCGGGCGTCCCCGGACCATACTTTGAACGGACACTAACATGACCACCGGAACCGTAAAATTCTTCAACGCAACCAAGGGCTTTGGCTTCATCACGCCTGACGCTGGCGGCAAGGACGTTTTCGTCCACATCTCGGCTGTCGAGCGCGCTGGCCTTCGTGGCCTGAATGATGGCCAGAAGGTCACTTTCGAGCTCGAGAACGACCGTCAGGGCCGCCCTTCGGCTGTGAACCTGCAGGCTTAAATTGCTGACCGGCCCGGGCGTGCAAACGTCCGGGCCATTTCCTGAATACACCAGAACCGAACGGACCCAATGGCAGACTATCACAAGCCCGATTTCTCCGACCGCGCGACCCGCGCCGCCGAAGCCAAAAAGGCGCTGCTGGAGAAGTTCAAGGCAAAACCAGCGCTGGATGAGGCTGCCATCGCCGCCCGCCGCGCCGCTGCCGAAGCCCGCGCCCAGCGAGACGCCGAACGCAGCGCAGCCCGCAGCGCTGCCAAGATCCGGCATGAAGAAGAGCGGGTTGCCAAAGCAGCCGCAGCCATAGAAGCAGCCGCAAAGGCTGTCATCGACGCCGAAGAGCGCATCATCGCACAAAAAGCGGCGCGCGACGCAAAATACGCAGCCCGCAAGGCCCGCAAATAGGCGTTTTGGCTGGGCTGAGCGCAGATCGAGATGTGCGCCCCGAGCCGCTGCCACGACGTCAATCGCCGCGGACCTAGGATTTGCGCCGGATCGGTGCGCCAAACGCAGGGTCGGCGCTGACCCTGCGCGCGACCGTTTTGGCCGGATAGCGGTACCAGCCCGGATCACCATAATCGCCGCGCGCAAGGTCATCGCGGACCTTCACCACGGTGAACATTCCACCCATTTCAATATTGCCGAACTGGCCCTTGCCGGACATCATCGGCATCGTATTCGGCGGACCTTGGTGCCCCGCATCGGTGTGCTCCTGATGTTCGGCCATGCCATCGCGTCCCATTTTCAGATAGTCGGGGAGCATCGCGCGAACCTTGGCCTCCACCCCGGCCTGGTCGACTCCGGTCGGATTGGGGACGTCATGGCCCATCGCATTCATCGTGTGATGCGCCATGTGGCAGTGCAACGCCCAGTCGCCGGGTACGGCTGTGAACTCGATGTCCCGCATCTGTCCGACGGCAACGGTGGAGGTCACCTCGCGTCGCCACTGCGATTGCGGCCAGCGTCCGCCGTCGCCACCCGTCTCGGCATATTGAACGCCGTGCAAATGGATCGGGTGATTCCACATCGACAGATTGCCGATGCGGATGCGAACCCGTTCTCCAGTGCGGGCAACAATCGGCTCGATGGCCGGGAAAACCTTGGAATTGAAGGTCCATAGGTCAAAATCGACCATGACCGCAGGGTCGGGCCGCCAGGTGCCGGGGTGGAGCGCCCAATTGTGCAGCAGGAACGCATAGTCCCGATCAACAGCGACGGCCTCCCCGCCGCCCGGATGAATGATGAACAACCCCATCATGCCATAGGCCATCTGGGTCATCTCGTCCGCATGCGGGTGATACATATGGGTGCCGTGCTGGCGCAGGGTGAACTCATAGACAAAGGTCTCGCCCGGCTTGATGTGCGGCTGGTTAAGCCCGCCAACGCCGTCCATGCCCGCCGGCAGGATCAGGCCGTGCCAGTGAACCGTGGTATGTTCGCGCAGCCGGTTGGTGACGTAAATCCGGACGCGATCTCCCTCGACCGCCTCAAGGGTCGGGCCTGGCGTCGAGCCGTTATAGCCCCAGCAGGTTGCGGTCGATCCGGGCGCGAATTCGTGGGTGATTTCCTCGGCGACAAGGTGGAACTCCTTGGCACCGCGGACCATTTTCCAGGGGAGGGTCCAACCGTTCAACGTGCGGGTCGGCAGATAGCGGCCATCGTGGCGGACTTTAGGGGCCGGACCATCGGCGTCCGCTGGTACAGTGGCTGCGGTCATCCCGCCCATCTGGTGCATGCTGTGATCCTGTGCGCCAACTCGTCCGGCCACCGCAGCCCCAGCCACCACGCCACCACCGATCAGCAGTTTGCGACGATCCACGATCACTTCGGATCTCCATGATGATGATGGGCCGGCACCCTCGGCGCGGTCGGAATTTCGTTGAGAGCGGGGGCGAACGACGTCGCCTGCTGTTCACTCGGGAGCCGGGCACCGATCGTGCGCATCAGATCAATCCGGGCCACCCAATAATCTCGGATCGCCTCCAGATAGCTCTGATAGGCGTCATATTCCCCAGTTTTCGCCCGGATCAGTTCGAACGCGCCGATCAGCATGAAATTCTGTTCCTGCTGGCTCCGCGCGACGATGGTTTCGCGAGCCGGGATCAGCCCGTCCCGGTGCGTCCGAACGATGTCACTCAGAACCCGCACCCGCTCCGAACCGAGGCTGACTGCGTTGCGCGTCTTCAGCTGCAGCTGGGCCAGCCGAGCCTGCGCCAGCTGCGCATTGGCATCGGCGCGGGCAACCCTGGCCCCGCCCTGATTGAAAATCGGCAGTTCCAGATTGAGTGTTGGTCCCCGGATCACCGCACCGTCGGTTTCACGTTCCCGGTCATAGCCAACCTCGGTGCCGCCGATCAGCCGGAATTTCCGGGCAATGCCGGCGACGCCGGCAAGGATGTCGGCTTCGTGGCGGGCTGCCAGCAAGTCCAGATTGCCGACCGTCGCGAGCTGCATCAGTTCGGCGGCATCATCTTCACGTTCAACCGGCATCGGCAACCGGCCGATGACCTTCCAGTCCGCGTCCGGACCACTCACACCCATCGCAAGGTTAAGAGTCAGCCGGGCCTGCTGCGCCGCGATCTGCGTCCGGGAGGCAGCAATGCGAGCCTCGATTGCCGCCGCTTCCTCGCGCTTTAGTTGAAGTTCACTGATGTTCCCGGCATCGAAATACCGTTTTGCCAGTTCGGCCGACGTCGCAAGGCCGGTGGCGACGGCCTGCCGCATGTCGGCAACCTGCCGCGCGCCGACATAGTCATACCAATCCTGCTCGACATCAAAGCTGACGGCCATGACGGTCGCAGCAATCTCTAGCTTTGCCCGTTCAAATTCGGACCGGGCCAGTTTCGTGCGGGACGGCAAGACCAGAAGGTCAACCAACGGCATGGCGATACCGATGCTGAACTGGCTGCCGCTGCCGCCACCGAGCGCGAGCGTTGACAGGCTGAGGCGCGGGTTAGCGATCTGCACCGCCTCCATGATATCGGCGCGCGCCACCCCCAATCGGGCATATTCCTGCTGAAGGCGCGGGCTGCGGAGCATGGCGACGCGCACCGCATGTTCGGCAGTCAATGGCTCGGCCAGCCAACCGGTGACCAGGGTCTTGTCATCGCCCGCCCCGTCCCAGCCAAGCGCCGGGGCACCCCGATCTGTCAGTAATTTGTTGATCTGCGGAACATCGTGCGCCGGTTGGATGGTTGCGCAGCTGCCAAGCAGCACCGCTGCCGCTGCTACCATCAGTCCGTGCCATCCGTGCCGCACGAACATATCGCCGCCAACCCCGCCAAAGCTATACTGCGAGCATAGCCCTGTCGCCCATGTCCGACAACCCAAACGCATCAGCCACCAACTCATAGCTGCGCACCCTTGCCGCATGGTCGTGCACGATGTTGACCAGCAGAACTTCCCCGGCGCCATATTCCGCTGCTGCGGCTTCGATGCCGCGCCTGACCATGGCCTGGTCACCGACGACCACCCGCCGCCGACCACCAAGCGCCGCCGCCTGGGGGTTCTCCGCCAGCCATATCACTGCGTCGTCGGGCGTCGGAACCGCGATGCTCATGCCCATCAGCAAATGCGCCATCATCATCCGGGCGCTGGTCGCCAGTTGCTCGGCTTCCGCAAGCGTGTCGGCGCAAATCGTCCAGACCGCGACCGATGTTTCGGGAGCGTCCCGATGGACCGAGGGTCTGAATTCACGCCGATAGGCAGCCGCAATGCTGGCGCCGCCCGGATTGATGAAATCGGCAAAGCAATATGGCAGCCCGATCTCGGCGGCCCAGCGTCCGCTGTCGGGAGATGACCCGAGCAGCCACGCCTCTGGCTTGTCCGCACCGCCCGGGAGGGTTGCACCATAGCGCGCAAACGGATGTCCCGCCGGCATAGTATCTCCGAAATAGGCGAGGAGTTCAGCCAACTGGTTGGGAAAATCGTCCGGGCTGCGTTGCCGACGGTCGCGCTGTAACGCGTAGGCGGTCGCCTGATCTGATCCGGGCGCCCGGCCCAAACCAAGGTCGATCCGGTTCGGATACAGCCCGGCAAGGATCGAAAAACTCTCGGCCACTTTCAAAGGGGAATAATGCGGCAGCATGATCCCGCCGCTGCCCACCCGGATGCGGGATGTGGCGGCGGCGACCGGCCCGATCAAAACCTCGGGCGATGCCCCGGCGAGCGCTGGCGAGGCATGATGTTCGGCCAGCCAATAGCGGTGGTAGCCCAGCCGGTCGGCGGTCTGGGCAAGACTGACCGTATTGCGAAGCGCATCACCGCCAGATGTCCCGCTTGGGATCGGTGATTGATCGAGAACAGAGAGGCGAAGGGTCATGGACCGCATATTGGCGCGCAAGGGACCATCAGCAACTGCGTTATGTGGCATGTTGGCCTCCCCATTGCCTATCGGCGCATCCTAAGGCAGCGTTGCCCGATGGACCTGATCGTACAAGTCGAGATGGCAGCGCGCGGCGGCGCGTTTGCGTTGCTGACGCTTTGGTCGTTGATCCTCCTGCGGTGGCATTGGCGGTTGCCTGCTGCGCGTTACACCGTGTTGTTGTGTGTCACGGTGGGGTGTCATTTGATCGCGATCCTGCCAGACTCGGTGCCCGGCCCGCAGATTTTCGAGGTGCTGGTCGAAGTTGGATCGGGCACGACAGCGGGGGTGTTCTGGCTGGTCTCCCGCAGCTGGTTTGACGACGAGCAGCGGCTTGGGCGCTGGCCGACCGTCCTGGTGGCTGCCTCTGCATTGCTGCCCATGTCCGCGATGTACTTTGAAACGATCGACCAAGCGATGCCGCGGGCTATCATCGGGACCATTTGGCGTCTGTCGACCTTCGCATTTGCCGGGGCCGGCATCTACACGGCCTGGCGCGGGCGGGCCGACGATCTGGTCGAGTTGCGGCGCCGCGTCCGGACGGGCCTCATCTGGTCCGTTGGGGCCTATGTCGCGCTGGTCAATACCGTCGAGATCTGGATTTTCCAGTTCGGTGCGCCGCATGAACTCCGGTCGTTGCTGGTCGTTGGGATTGCGCTGCTGACGCTCGGGTTGTGCGTGACGATCTTGAATCTGCGTGATGATGGCCTGTTCGGGCCGCCGCTGGTGCGTCGGGAAGATGATGTGCGGCGGGACGACCCAGAGGCGGAGGCCTGGGCCACCAGACTTGCGGCCTTGATGATCGCCGAAAAGCCGTGGCGCGACGAAACGCTCAGTGTGGCGTCGCTGGCCGCACGGCTTGGCATTCCGGAATATCGTCTGCGGCGTCTCGTCAATGGCCACCTTGGCCATCGGAATTTTGCATCCTATCTGAATGGGTTCAGGTTGGGGGAAGTGCGGTCAGCGCTGGTCGATCCCAGCCAGCGCGAGGTGCCGATTGTCACGATTGCCCTCGATGCCGGTTTCGGCTCGCTGGCCCCGTTCAACCGGGCGTTTCGGGATCAGGAAGGCCTGACCCCAACCGAATATCGGCAGAGAGCGTTGGGGGCCGACTGATCGTTTCCGGAATCGATCACGCGGGTTCGAACCCGGCGCAGTGCCGCGCCGCGCTATGTCCGATAGGCGGGTCTCAATTCGCTGGAGGTTCCGATGAACGATTCGCCGTTGTTGCTTGATGTTGCTCGCCATGTCGTCCCAACTGCCTTTGCCTTTGATGCCGCGCGCTACCTGATCGCGGCGTGCCTGATTGCCGGGGTGGTCTGGCTGCTGGATCGCACCAGTTGGCGCACCAGATGGATCCAGCCGCGCCGTGCCAAGGCTGCGGATTATCTGCGGGAATTTCTGACCTCGATGCAGACCGTCCTGGTCTATTCGATCGTTGGCGTTTTCACGGTCTGGGCGATCCGCAACGGCTGGATCCCGAAGTTCGACGGCGAGGTCAGTGCCCCGCGCTTCCTCCTGATGCTCGCGGCCATCATTATCGCCCATGATGCCTATTTTTACTGGACCCACCGTGCCATGCATCACCCGCGGCTGTTCAAGGCGTTTCACCGCACCCATCACCGCACCGTGACGCCGACGCCGTTCGCCGCCTATTCCTTTGCAGTACCGGAGGCGTTCATGATGACGTTGTTCATGCCGCTCTGGCTCGCGGTTGTACCAACCCCCCACGCCGTGACGTTTGCGTTCCTTGCGATCATGATTCTCCGAAACTGCATGGGCCATGCCGGGCTGGAACTGCATGCGCGCGGCTGGGTCGATCACCCCGTGCTCCAATGGATCAGCACCACGACGCATCATGACATGCATCACAGCGGTGGTTTCAACCGCAACTATGGCTTCTATTTTACGTTCTGGGACCGGGTGATGGGAACTGAACATCCAGACTATGCCCAGAAATTCCGCGAAGTCACCGCTGTACCTGCGACCGGCGATGCGCCGCGAATTCCCGGTCAGGTCGTCATGGGAGCGTTCACCGGCTTGTTGGGCGTGTCGGTCGTGGCGTTGCTGCTCGCCTGACCGCAGTTATCGGGACTTGCCCCAATAGGCGTCCTTCAGCAGGCGCTTGTAGAGCTTCCCCGTCTCGTGGCGGGGAAGACTCTGATCAAAATCAACAGACTTGGGGCATTTGATCGGGCTAAGGCGCGCCCGGACGAATGCGATGAGTTCGGCTTCCAATTCTGGCCCGGCATCGGCCCAGTCGCGGGGCTGCACGACCGCTTTGACGGCTTCGCCAAGCTCGTCATGCGGGACCCCGAACACCGCGACGTCGGCGACCTTGGGGTGCATCACCAGCACATCCTCGGTCTCCTGTGGATAGACGTTCACCCCGCCCGAAATCAGCATGTAGGCGGCGCGGTCGGTCAGGAACAGATAACCGTCATCGTCGACATAACCGATGTCGCCAAAGGTTGCGCCATGTTCGGTTTTGACGCTGGCGGTCTTCGTTGTGTCATTGTGATATTGGAAATCGCCACCGCCGTGGAAGAATATCCGCCCCTCCCGGCCAGCGGGCAGCATGTTCCCGTCCTCGTCCAGCACCCGGATCTGGCCGAGGATCGACTTGCCAACCGAACCGGGCTTGGCCAGCCACTCCTGTGGGCTGATCGCGGTGAACCCCGCCCCTTCGGTCGCAGAATAATATTCAAAGACGACCGGACCCCACCAATCGATCATCTGGCGTTTGACCTCGACCGGGCAAGGTGCAGCGGCATGGATGGCGGTTTTCAGCGATGACAGATCGAAGCGGGTCCGCGCCTCGACGGGCAGTTTCAGCATCTTCACGAACATGGTCGGCACCAGCTGGCTGGCGCTGACCCGGTGGTGTTCGATCAGGTGCAAATAGGTTTCAGGATCAAATTTCTCCATAACGATCACCGTGCCACCGGCCTTGTGGATCGCCATACAGTATCGCAGCGGCGCGGCGTGATAGAGCGGCGCGGGGCTGAGGTAGATCGTCTCGACGCTAAACCCGTACAGCATCGATACCAGCATGCTGAGCGCGTCAGGCGTGTCGATCTCACCTTGTGGCAGCTTGCCGGACACACCCTTCGGCGCCCCGGTCGTGCCGGACGAATAGAGCATGTCGCGGCCCGGCGATTCGTCCGGAATGCGGGTGGATGGCTGGGCCGCGACCGCGTCGGCAAAGCTGGCGTGGCCCGGCATGTCGCCGCCAATGGCGTAGCGCGCGACGGGCGCATCAAGTTCAGCAGCGACAGGCGCAAGGCCAGCGGTCGCAAAAATCACCTTCGCGCCCGAATCCCCGACGATGTAACGGGCCTCCTCAATCCCGAGCCGGGTCGACAGGCAGGTGAATACCAGCCCGGACCGCTGCGCCCCCCAACAGATCGGCAGAAAATCGAGGCTATTTTCCATCAGGATGGCGATGATATCGCCGCGTTTCAGCCCCTTGGCCCGCAACAACTGAGCCACCTGGTTCGACCGCGCCTCCAGCTCGGCATAGGTCATCGATGCGCCGGACCCGGCCATGATGATTGCCGGTTTGTCGGGGCTCGCTGCGGCGTGGTGGACCGGATGCATCACTATCTCCCTCTCTTTCCTCCAAGCTAGCACAGCGTAGCGGACCGACGTAGGCTCGCGGAAACCGGAGGGGTGCGTGATCGCGGCGGCGCAGCGCGGGCTTGTCTGGCAGGTGGCCTGTCGGCTAGGACCCCCGCAGGACTTTTTCCGCATCTGCGAAGGACGCCGCCCCTTGCCCGCATCGACGCCTCTCTCGTTTCAGTCGATGATCCTGACCTTGCAGGCCTATTGGGCCAGACAGGGTTGCGTTGTGCTGCAGCCCTATGATCTGGAAATGGGGGCCGGCACCTTCCAT
>JAYVLC010000273.1:0-2811 GCA_043759675.1 Sphingosinicellaceae bacterium | reverse complement strand
GAATATGCCCTGACGCGGGACGCATGGGTGCAAGAACACCGCATCGCAGCCTGACCCCACGCCTCCCCGTTCGACAGCGGGCGGGTTGCCGACTAGAAGCGCCCCGAAATGCAATTTCTTGATCAAGCAAAGATTCACCTGAAATCCGGGTGGGGTGGCGACGGAGCGGTCTCGTTCCGGCGCGAAAAGTTCGTCGAATTTGGCGGACCCGACGGCGGCGACGGCGGCCGCGGCGGTGACGTGATCTTCGAAGCGGTTGAGGGGCTGAATACCCTGATTGATTTTCGCTACCAGCAGCATTTCAAGGCGCAGCGCGGCACCCACGGCATGGGGCGTGACCGGACCGGGGCCGGCGGCAAGGACCTGATCATCAAGGTTCCGGTTGGAACCCAGCTGATGTGCGACGATGACGAGCGCACCCTGATGGCCGATCTGACCGGGGTCGGCGAACAGGTTGTGCTGTTGAAGGGCGGCGATGGCGGCAAGGGCAATGCGTCGTACAAATCATCGACCAACCGCGCGCCGCGCCAGTTTCAACCGGGCTGGCCGGGGCAGGAATTGTCGGTGTGGCTGCGGTTGAAACTGCTTGCCGACGCCGGGCTGCTGGGGTTGCCCAATGCCGGGAAGTCGACCTTCCTGAACGCCGTTTCGAACGCGAAGGCCAAGGTTGGCGATTACCCGTTCACAACGCTGAAGCCCCAGCTTGGCGTGGTCGAACATCGGGGCCGGGAGTTCGTGCTCGCTGACATCCCCGGGTTGATCGAAGGCGCAGCCGACGGGGCAGGCATTGGCGACCGCTTCCTTGGTCATATCGAGCGGTGCCGCATCCTGTTGCACCTTGTCGATGGCACGCAGGACGATCCGGTCGAAGCCTATGAGATCGTCCGGGCCGAGATCGAGGCCTATGGGTCGGGACTGGAAGACAAGGACGAGATCGTCGCGCTCAACAAGGTCGATGCGCTTGACCAAAAGACCCGCACAAAATTGCGCAAGAAGCTTGAGAAGGCCAGCGGGCACGATGTGGTGGAATTGTCGGGCGCAGGTGGTGACGGCATTCCCGAGGTGCTGAGCAAATTGGCCGAAGCCGTGGGGCGCGCCCGGCCCGAACTTGGGACGAAATCATGGACCCCCGCGTAGCGCGCTTTGCGCCGGGCAGCTGCGTCCGGCTGGTCGTCAAGATCGGCTCGTCACTGCTGGTGGACCCCGATGGGCAGGTTCATCGCGTGTGGCTTGAGACCGTTCTCGATGACATTGCAGCCCGAATTGCCGCCGGGCAGCAGGTGGTCATCGTGTCCTCTGGCGCAATTGCACTGGGTGCGAGGCGTCTGGGACTGCCAAAAGCGGGCCGCGCCAGTCTTGAAGATGCGCAGGCAGCCGCTGCCACCGGCCAGATTGCCCTGAGCCAGGTCTATGCCGAGCTGCTCGCAGCAAGAGGGCTGACCGCCGCGCAGATGCTGGTCACGCTGGATGACCTCGAAGATCGCCGCCGGTTTCTGAATGCGTCGGCAACGCTCGACCGGCTGCTCAGTCTCAGGGCGGTCCCGGTGCTCAATGAGAATGACAGTGTCGCAACCGCCGAAATCCGGTTCGGTGACAATGACCGGCTGGCGGCGCGCGTCGCCCAGGCCGCCGGTGCCGGTGGTGTGATCCTTCTGTCTGACATCGATGGGCTTTACACCGCAAACCCGTCCCGCGACCCGAAGGCTGTACTTGTCGCGACCGTTGCGACGCTTGATGCGGCGACCGAAGCGATGGCGGATGACCGGAGCGGCTCCGGCCTTGGGTCAGGTGGCATGGTGGCAAAATTGCAAGCGGCCCGGATTGCAGCGGCGGCGGGCGTTCACCTGGCGATCATCAATGGCCGGGGACGCCACCCGCTTGCGGCATTCGATGCCACCGGGCGCGGTACGGTGTTTGTTGCAACGCCCGGTGCGTCGGCCAAAAAGGCATGGCTGGCGGGCCGGTTGACGGTGCGCGGCAAGATACATATCGACGCCGGAGCCGCCGCTGCGCTGAAGCGGGGCAACAGCCTGCTTGCGGCGGGCGCGACGAGGGTTGAGGGCAAGTTCGGGCGGGGCGATCCGGTGGAAATCTCGGGGCCTGCTGGGCCACTTGCGCGGGGCCTTGCGGGATATGACAGCGCTGATGCGGCGCTGATCCTTGGAGCCCGGAATGATGCGCAGGCCGCAAAGCTTGGCTATGCGCCGCGCGCCGCGCTCGTGCACCGCGACCATTTGGTGATGCTATGACCACTGCTGCCGAGCTGATTTTGCAGATGGCCACCGATGCCCGGGCGGCGGCGCGGGTGCTGGCCGGCACGTCCACTGGGCAGAAGGCCAAAGCACTTGCGGGTGCCGCAACTGCCATCCGGGACCGCGCAAGCAGCATTGTCGCGGCCAATCGGACGGATATGGAGCGCGGCCACGCAGCGGGCCTCTCTACCGCACTGCTCGATCGGCTCATGCTTGATGCAGGCAGGGTTGAAAGCATTGCAGCCGGGCTTGATGCGGTCGCCGCACTGCCCGACCCCGTCGGACAATCGATGAAATCCTGGGTCCAGCCGAACGGCTTGCGGTTCGAACGCGTTCGGGTACCGCTGGGCGTTGTCGGGATCGTCTATGAAAGTCGCCCGAACGTCACCGCCGACGCTGGCGGCTTGTGTCTGATGTCGGGCAATGCCTGCATCCTGCGGGGCGGCTCCGAAGCTGCCGGGTCAAGCCGCGCCCTTCATGCCGCGCTCGTGCAGGGACTTTGTGACGCCGGATTGCCGGCGGCTGCAATCCAGCTGGTTCCGACCAACGACCGGGCAGC
>JAYVLC010000272.1:0-9817 GCA_043759675.1 Sphingosinicellaceae bacterium | reverse complement strand
GCAAATGACCAATACATCACGCGGAATGCGGAAATATTCGACGGTGCGGGCAAGAGCGAAGCTGTTCGGCGGGATGATGCAGCAATCGGTCTTGCGATCAACAAAGCTGCCAGGATGAAAATCCTTCGGATCGACTGTCACGGAATCGACATTTGTAAATATCTTGAACTCATCAGCGACCCGGGCGTCATAGCCATAGGACGAGAGGCCATAGGAGATGATGCCATCGCGCTTCTGCCGGTCCTCAAACGGCTCGATCATGCCGTCCGCGAGCGCGCGTTCTCGTATCCAGCGGTCGTTCAATACGGACATTGACTTCAGGGCTCCCTAACGAATGTGAAGTACGCAGATCAGCGTGAACAGGCGGCGCGCAGTGTCGTGATCAATCTCGATTTTCCCAGCGAGGCGTTCTTGCAGCAGGCCGGCTGCTTCGTTGTGGATGCCGCGTCGGGCCATATCGACGGTCTCAATCTGGCTCGGGGCAGCTGACCGAATCGATTTATAATAGGAATCGCAGATTGCGAAATAATCACGGACGATCCGGCGAAACGGCGACAGCGGCATGATGACCGTTTCGAGTTCGGCTCCGTCACCGTTCCGAATATCCAGCGCCAGACGACCCTCCTCGACGCGAAGGACAAGCTTGAACGGGCCGACATCGCCACTGTCATACGTCGCCACCGGCGCAAAGAAATTGGCCTCCAGCAGGTCGAAGATCGCAACGCGGCGCTCCTGCTCGATATCGGCATTGCGCCAGATGATGGTGCGTTCGTCGAGCTGGACGTCGACAATGCGGGGGTCGCTCACGGGACGTCCGGGTGGATGGGGTGTTCGAGCGTGATCCTGCCACGCGGATCACCGGCTGCCCGCGACTCCGGCACCGGGGCCGACGTTTCACCGAGCCGCGCATCCCGCATCAGCAGGTCGGCATCATAGACAGGCCACGGCTTCGGCGCAGCGTCGAGCAG
The DNA here is from genome assembly GCA_043759675.1 of Sphingosinicellaceae bacterium. Lineage (GTDB taxonomy): Bacteria > Pseudomonadota > Alphaproteobacteria > Sphingomonadales > Sphingomonadaceae > JADCGM01. Next base: position 8,849 of record JAYVLC010000272.1, on the reverse strand, counting down.
CGCCAGCGCCGCTATGTTCGACAAAATGCTTGCACCCGCCCGGTTCATCGCGCCACCTTTCCCCCGAAACGCGATGCAAAACTAGGGGGTGCGGCATGACAGCCGGAAAATGGGGAGTGCTCGCCACGATTTTGCTGGTCGTCGGCTGGGCGCTGGATGGTTAGAGAAGTTTGATCTCGCGGAGCCGCTGCTGGAGATACGCGTCGGCGGTAATCGGGTCAGGATGACGGTCGGGATGCGCGGCCGAGATGCAGCCCGGCAGCGTTTCGATGCTGAAATCCGGATTGAAATGCAGGAAGAATGGCGTCGAATAGCGCGGCCTCCCGCGCCGCTCTGGCGCTGGATTGACGACGCGGTGCGTGGTCGATGGCAGCGCGTGGTTCGTCAGCCGCTGCAACATGTCGCCGACATTGACGACAAGTGCTCCCGCAGGCGGGGTGATCGCCAGCCACTGGCCGCTCCGGGTCCGGACCTCCAGCCCGGCCTCTTCGGCACCGAGCAGCAGGGTGATGACATTAATGTCCTCATGCGCACCCGCCCGGACCCCGGATGCGTCGGCGGGAACCGGCGGATAGTGGAGCAGACGCAACACCGAATTGCCCTGATTGACCTTGTCGGCGAAGAAGGTACGCGGCAGGCCGAGATCGGCCGAGATCGCCTCCAGCAATTTTGCGCCCATCGCGTCGAGCGCGTCGTACAGCGCCCCGACATGATCATGAAACCCCGGCACTTCGGTGGGCCAGACATTGTCAGGCATCACCGTGCGGTAGCGATGCCCCGGTGGCAGGTCGCGCCCGGTATGCCAGAATTCCTTGAGGTCGGAGGTGGTCGCGTCCTTCGCTGCCTCGACCCCGAACGGCGTATAGCCGCGTGCGCCGCCACGTCCGGGCTGATGATAGCCGCGCTTTGCGGTGTCGGGCAGCCCAAAGAACGCCTTGGTGTCGGCGATCGCTGCGTCGATCAGCGCCTGGTCGATGCCGTGGTCAGCGACAACCGCAAAACCGGTGCGCCGGAACGAGGTGGCAATATCCTTCGCAAAACCGGTGAAGTCGCAATCCCAGCGGGTCAGGGACACCGGGCGTATCGGCGGCTGGTCTGGATCAATCATGGCAGCGACTTTGCCGCGCTGTGACAGCGCGCGTCAACCGCCGCAGCTTGCAACGCCCGCCAGCAGGCCGTCGCCCAGCCATTGGCCAAGCAAGCCGCTCGCTGTCGCTATGCCGTCCGCCTCACCGTGAGCCTCGACCAATGTCGCGCAAATCGCGCTGAAAGACTCGCCTGCCAGAGCCTGCTCGATGGCGCGCATTTCGGCGCGTTCGATGCTGCGAAAGCAGGAGACAAATTCCTGACGCCAAACCAGCAGGTGCGCCGGACAAGGCAGAGTTACAGCGGCAGGCGGGATCTCGCCGGCCGACAACGCCGACCAGATCGCCGCCGCATTGGTCGTCGCGACACCGATTCGCAACGTCGCCGACAGGATGATCTCTGCCTGATCCCAGTCGACGGCAGCCAGAGTCTCGGCACTTGGCGGTTCAGCATCGGCCCCGACGAAGGCATCGGCCAGCGCCCAATCAAGCCACGCCAATTCCGCGACTTCAGCATCGTCCGGATATAGGTCTGCAAGCGTCGCCGGAAAGCCCAGCGAATAGGCATCAAGCGTCCAGGAGCTCGGAGGTGTTCGGTCAATGTGCGTCGCAACGGCGACCGAAAACGCGTCCTCACCCAGCCACGCCAGGACGCGCTCAAACGCTTCAGTCAAACACGCAACCAGCTGGGCCCGGTAATTGTTCTGATAGACCCGCAGGCCGGGCCGGGCACGGGCACCAAATCGTGCTGCCGCAAGCTCCGATCCGTCGACGAGCCAAGCCTGAAAATCGCGCTGGAGGGCTGCAAGCTTCACGTCGCCAACCACTTTTGGCGACCGATGGCGCGAGCGATATCGAGTTCGGCCAGCAATTCACCCAGTGGCGGAATATCATCGTCGCGTTCGATCATCGTTGCAACCGGGCCAAGGCGCATCAGGGCGTACTGGTACAGCACCCAAACCGGCGGCGGCACCATGCGGTCATGCGTATCGATCAATATGTCGTGGCCCTGACTGTGACCGGCGAGATGGATTTGGCGTACGCGGTGGGCAGGCACGGCATCGAGGTATTCGCGCGCGTCATATCCGTGGTTGGTAGCGCTCACATAGATATTGTTAATATCAAGCAGCAGGTGACAGCCGGTTCGCGCGCACATCGCATCGATGAACTGCCATTCCGTCATCACCGATCCGTCGAAACTGACATAGCTTGACGGATTCTCGATCAGGATGGGTCTGCCAAGAGCATCCTGCGCGACGTCAATATTGGCGCAGACCAGATCCAGCGCTTCGTCCGTGTAGGGCAGCGGCAGGAGGTCATGCGAGTTGAAGGCGGCGGTCCGGGTCCAGCACAGATGATCCGACACGAACAGAGGCTCAACGTCATCGACCAATTGTCTCAAGCGCTTGAGATAGTCGCGATCAAGGCCATCCGCCGAGCCAATCGACATCGAGACACCATGTAGGGCAACCCGATAGCGTTCGCCGACCTCGCGCAGGATATGCCTGGGCCTGCCACCATCGATCATGAAATTCTCGGAAATCACCTCGACGAAATCGACGGGCACCTCGCGGCCGAGAAAGTCGGGATAATGCTGCTTGCGCAACCCGAGGCCAAAATATCCGGACGGTGGGATAGGCATGTAACCTGCTCGAGCTGTGATCCGGTCACCGAATCATCGGCGACCGGATCAAAAATTCACTTGGCTTCGGTCAGGCTACCGCCGGCTGCGGTGCACATCTTTTCGGTCAACGCCTTGAAGCCCTGGCCCTTGCAGTCGTTCTGACCCTTGCAGTCATGGGCGCCGGACTTGCAGTCGGACGTACCTTTGCAGGTATTGATCCCATAGCAGTGGACGACCTTGGCAGCGCCGCCGGCTGCAAATGTCGGAGCAGCAGAGGTCATTGCCATCGCGAGCAGCGCAGCGGTCGCGGCGGCGCTCACGCCGGATTTGAGGTTGATCATTTTTGGTCTCCCTGAGGTTTGCCGGATCGGCATCATGCTCTTCGAGCGACCGGAAGCAAGGGTTACAGTCACATAAATATTCCTGGTCAACCTTCCCCGCGGCCCGACCAAACGGGGTCTCGCAAAAAACAACTGGAGCATTTGTAACCCTGTCCGCCCGGGTTCCGAACTGGTGTTCGTGACCGGCCTTACCCCCAAGGCCTCCCGACGGTCACCGCACGGCGGGCCGACCTCCCTTGGCCCGTCGTGCGCGAGGCCCCTTTTTTGGAGACACAAAATGACTGGAACATATGCTGCACTCGCCGCGACGCTCGCATTCGCTTTGGTTGGATCGGCGAACGCCGCTGGAGCCGCCAAGCCAATGGAAAAATGCTACGGCGTGTCGCTGGCGGGCAAGAACGATTGCAAGGCTGGGGCCGGCACCAGTTGCGCTGGTACGTCAACGGCAAACTATCAGGGCAATGCCTGGAAGCTCGTCGCGGCTGGCACCTGCGCCACAACCAAGACCCCCAAGGGCGTTGGCTCGCTGACCCCCAAGGCCTGATCCTGACCAGCGGGCGTCCTGAGCACAGCGCGCCCGCTGACCACCCCACTTTCCCGGAGCATCCGCCATGTCAGTCCTGATCGCAACCTGTGGCCGCGCCACCCAGCTGGCGAACCGCATCCTTCCGGACTCGCTGCTCCTGCTGATTGCCCGACTTGGTGCGGCGACGGTATTTTTTCTGTCCGGTCGGACCAAGGTAGACGGCCTGCTGACGATTACGCCGACAACCTATGAGCTGTTCAGAACCGAATATGCCCTGCCGTTCATTTCACCGGAAATCGCCGCCCACGCCGCGACATATTCGGAGCATGTATTTTCGATCCTGCTGGTGCTTGGCCTGCTCACCCGCCCTGCGGCGGCCGGACTGCTGGGGATGACAGCCGTCATACAGATATTTGTCTACCCCGACGCGTGGCCGACGCATTTGACTTGGGCGGGCCTGCTGTTGCCGCTGATCGCGCGTGGTGGCGGAACGCTATCACTCGACCGATTGTTCGGGCCAATTCGGTCCTAGCGCCCGCCCTATCGAAATTGGAAATTGGCGCACCCGGAGCGATTCGAACGCCCGGCCCTCAGATTCGTAGTCTGATGCTCTATCCAGCTGAGCTACGGGTGCGCGCCGAGGCCGGACATAGTGGCAGGCGTCCGGCTTGGCAAGCCGGGGCGCCGCCTCTAGGGTCCGCGACGATGCGTATCCTCACTCTTGCACTGCTGATCCCGCTCACCGCCTGTGCGGCCGGCAAGGATTGGCCGAGCCTCGCACGTCGCCCGGGCGAAAGTGCGCCACTGCCAACCATCGGCGTACCCGACGCGCCCGACGCCGTCACCATGTCGGATTCGGCGTCACCGGTGATTGCGGGGCGGATCGCGGAGGCAGCCAAAGATTTGTCGGCTGTCACCAAGCGCTGGCAGCGGCAGCAGACTGCAACGGCGGCGGCAGTTGCGGCCGCCCGTGGCGCGCCGGATGCCAGCGAGGTTGCGGGCAAGGCCCAGCTGGAGATTTCGCGACTCGAACGCATTGGCGCGCAGATCGGTGACCTGCGCGCCCGGCTCGATGCGATTGGCGGCGACCTCGCGCTGGCTGCCGCAGACGGTCACGACCCCAAAGGGGCATTTCGCGATGTCGGTGGATTGATCGGCAAGGTCGAAGCGCTCCGGAAGGAGCATCTTGCTGCCGCTGCGGACCTGCGGGGAAAATAGCGAAATAGTCGTCGCACACGACTTTCCGTCATCCAACTCAGCGTGTTTTGTCGTATCCAGTGGGCTCGAATGCGGGCAGTATCGTGCAGCGTATCCGTCAGGCAGTTTTCAATGGCAGTGGCACATATCAACCGTATCGGCACCGCAGTGCCGCCGAACGACGTTCACGAAGCCTTTGTGGATTTTGTCCAGGGCTATTTGCCCGAGCGGCGCGAACAGCTGATCTTCAAGCGCATGGTCGGCCGGTCGGATATCGCCCACCGCTATTCGTTTTTCCGGCCGGATGCGGGTGGGGATAAGGATACCGAGGGATTCTACCGGCGCGGTGACTTTCCACCGACCTCGGCCCGCATGGCACGATACGAACAACATGCGCCCGATCTTGCCGTGCAAGCCATTGATGCACTGGGAAATTTCGATCGTGCCGCCATTACTCACCTGATTGTGGGATCATGTACCGGTTTCGTTGCACCTGGCCTTGACCAGATCATCGTCAAGCGCGCCGGCCTCGATCCAACCGTTGAGCGGACAGTGGTTGGGTTCATGGGCTGCTATGCTGCGGTCAATTCGCTCCGGCTCGCCCATCACATCATTCGGTCGGAACCATCAGCGCGGGTGCTGGTGATCAATCTCGAGCTGTGCTCGTTGCATTTTCAGGAAACCGGCGACCTCGAAAAGCTGCTGTCCATGCTGCTGTTCGGGGACGGCTGCGCTGCAACGCTGCTCAGCACCGACCCGGTCGGCTTCGCGCTCAAAGATTTCAAGGCAGCTGCCATCGATGATTTGGACGAATTGATTACCTGGCGCATCGGCGATTCCGGGTTCGACATGAAATTGTCGGGCGAAGTCCCGATCCGCATCGGCAAGGCGTTGACGGCTGAGCTGGCGCGCAACGCGCCGGATGGCATCCTTCGGGGGCAACGACCGATCGACTATGACATTTATGCCGTTCACGCTGGCGGGCGCTCCATACTGGACGCGGTTGAGCAGGGGTTTGAGCTAGCGAAGGACACACTGAAATGGTCCCGCGGGGTGCTCCGGGACTATGGCAATATGAGTTCGGCGACGTTGATGTTCGTGCTGGAACGCATCCTGAACAGCGATGAGCCAGCCGCATCAGGACTGGCGATGGCCTTCGGTCCGGGCCTGGCTTGCGAAACCTTCCGCTTCTCCCGTGCCTGATCTGTCCGTCCGTTCGCTCCAACCTGAGTGGATGGACGATGAGGGCGTGGATGTTGCGACATTTGCCGCGGTTCTGGCCGGGCTGGCGACGGTCAACAGCTGGACATTGGCGCGGCCACCGACGCTGGCCTGGCTGAACCGGGCAACGCAACACTGGCAGCGCGGTCGCGTTTTCACGCTTGTTGATGTCGGGTCGGGCCAGGGCGACATGCTGCGGGCAGTCCACCGCTGGGCGACACGGCGCGGGCTTGAGCCACGCCTCACCGGCATCGACCTCAGCCCCTCGAGCGCGCCCGCAGCTGTCGCGGCAACCCCGGTCGCCATGGGGATTCGCTATATGACGGGCAACGTGTTTGACTATGTGCCGCCTGAACCACCTGATTTCATCATCAGCTCACTGGTCGCGCACCATATGACCGACCCGATGGTGGTAGACTTCCTTGTATGGATGGAGACAACCGCAACGCGCGGCTGGCTGATCAACGATCTGCACCGGCACAGCCTCGCCTATTGGGGGTTCGGGCTGCTGGCGACGGTGGCCCGGTGGCATCCATATATTCGGCACGATGGCATGCTGTCGGTCGCACGCAGCTTTCGCAGGGCGGATTGGTTCCGGTTGATCGAAAAGTCAGGCCTTGAAGGCAGCAAGATCACCGTTGAATGGAAGCTGCCATTCCGGCTGTGTGTGGGCCATATTCGGTGAAGAGGCCGCTGGTCATCATCGGCGGCGGACCTGCCGGGGCGACGGCAGCGCTGGTTTTGGCGCAGGCTGGCGAACGTCCGATGTTGATCGAGCGGGAGCGGGTGGCTCGGCACAAAATTTGCGGGGAGTTTCTGAGCGTTGAGGCACAGGTGAGCCTCGCGGCGGCGGGGCTGGATATTTGGGCGATGGGGGCGGCCCCAATCTCCAGACTGCGGTTGGTACGCGGGCGACGGGTCGCCGAATCCGCGTTGCCGTTCAAGGCCGCCGGTCTGACCCGCAAACGCCTCGACGAGGACCTTCTCACCCGGGCCGGATTGGCTGGTGCCCGCATCGAGCGCGCCGTCGCAGTCCGGGAGGTGCGGGGGTCGCAGATTGTCATCGATGGCCACCGGACGATGCTGACCGACCGGCTGTTGCTCGCCAGCGGAAAACATGAAATTCGCGGGATGCGGCGGCCTGCGCGGGGGACCGTGTCGGGCTTGATCGGGTTCAAAACCTATTTCCACTTGTCGCCAGGCCAGGATGCACGGCTTCAAGATCATATCGAGGTCCTGATGTTCGCAGGCGGCTATGCCGGCCTCCAGCATGTCGAGGGCGGGATGGCCAATCTGTGCCTGTTGGTTACAGCTGACAGGCTGGCGGCGGCGGGCGGCAACTGGCCGGGACTGCTCGCACAGTTGCGCCGGGATTGCGGGCACCTTGAGGACCGGCTTTCCGGGGCCGAGGAGCTGATAGACCGACCGATCACCATCGCTGGCGTGCCCTATGGGTATCTGCACCGCGATGTCGGGGACGGCATCTTCCGGCTGGGTGACCAGTTTGCAGTTATCCCGTCGTTTTCCGGAGATGGTATGTCGATTGCGATGCATTCCGGCCGGACAGCGGCGAGGGCGATCCTTGGCGGGCAGGTTGCTGCAACTTACCACGCAGAGCGGCGACGTGAGCTGGCCCCGCAGGTACGGCTCGCGGACTGGCTGTACCGCCTGACCCGTCCGTCACCGATGCAGGCGCTTGCCGTGCATGCTGGCCAGATGTGGCCGGGGTTGCTGTCCCGGATTGCCATGGCGACCCGTGTCCCGGATGCGGCGCTGCGCAAATCCGGCCTGACGTGATCGCCGCGAATTTCACCGCACCTGCTTGCGTGTGAAGTTGGGCAGGCGGTAAGCGTGTCCACATGACACTCCCTGACACCAGCTACAGGTCCTTGCCGGTTGCTGCCGATCTTTATGGCGACCTGCTCGAAGCAACGCCTGCGTCGCTCGGCTGGCGCGTCCATGTGCCAGGGCTGATTGTCACGCTGCTGGCGACGCTGGCGGCGGGCTATCTGTCCGACCATTACGGCGCGCCGCTGACGTTGATGGCGCTGCTGGTCGGCCTCGCGCTCAAGGTCCTCAGCGCCGACCCGAAATTGGGGCCTGGGCTGGCCTTTGCATCGCGGACCTTGCTGCGCATCGGCATCGTGCTGGTCGGGTTCAAGGTGACGCTCGGGCAGATGGCCGATCTGGGGCTGCCGGCGCTTGGCAGTTTGGCGATGATCGTCGCGGTGACCATAGCGGTGGGCGCGGGGCTGTCGCGGCTGATGGGCTTCGGCGCGGCGTTCGGCGTGCTGGCGGGGGGATCGGTGGCGATCTGCGGGGCGAGTGCGGCGCTGGCGTTCAGTGCGGTGCTTGGGGAGAAGCGCATCGACCGGGCGCAGCTGGCGCTGGTTCTCGTCGGCATCGCCGCTTTTTCGGCGTTCGCGATGTTCAGCTACCCGATCCTCGCGCAAGCGCTCGGACTGAACGAAGCGCAGGCCGGGTTCCTCGTCGGCGCGTCGATCCACGATGTGGCCCAAGCGCTCGGCGCGGGCTACGCCATTGGCCCCCACGCGGGCGAGACCGCCGCCATCGTCAAGCTGACCCGCGTCGCCATGCTCGCCCCGGCACTGGCGGCGACTTTGTGGTTCTTCCCGGTCGAGGGCAAGACCAAGGGCGTCGGCCTGCCATGGTTCGTCGCGGGCTTCTTCCTGTTCGCAGCGATTAATTCGACAGGGGTGGTGCCCGCCGCCGTCGGCGATGCCTCCGCCAAAACCGCCAGCTGGCTCCTCGCCGCAGCCGTCACCGCGACGGGTATCCGCTCGCCGATGCAAGAGTTGCTGACCCAGGGGTTGAAGCCGTTGCTGGTGGTGTTG
>JAYVLC010000271.1:0-2180 GCA_043759675.1 Sphingosinicellaceae bacterium | reverse complement strand
ATAGATTTCGTGCAGTGTCCGCTCGTCGGTACAGACGTCGACCTTGAACCTGGCGTTCTCCATCGAATTTAGCGCGTAATGCTTGACGGTGGCGCAGACATTGTGGGTTTGCAGGCCAACACCAAGCGCCGAGCCCATCGCGCCGAGATGGACCGAATCTTCGCCATAGGTTTCCTGGGCACGACCCCAGGCCGGGTGGCGAAGCAGGTTGACGCAGACCGCGCCCGACAGGTTGCAGCCCTGCGCGCGGATTTCGATACTCATCGCCCCCCCGATACGCTGTTCGAGGTCGGTGTCGAAGGTTGCGCCGCGCGCCATGGTGCACGGAAAGCAGGTTGAGTTGCCACGGGCGACACCGCGCGGGCCATCGGTGAACCAGAAGGCCGGAACGCCAAGTCGTTCAATGCCGCCGCCAGCACGGTAAGGGCGCGCACCCCACAGCCGGTTATCTTCGGCATAGGCGGCGAAAAAGCCTTTGCCCGACATCATCCCGACTTTCTCAGCCAGCGTCGCTTCGGCAAGGATCGCATCCACCGCCAGGGCGATTTCGGCGGCGGTCAGCCCCTTGCCGGGTAGAAATTCAGCCACGTACACGCTCCGCTCTGTTGCCAAGCCTCAATCCTACGGTAGGTGCGAGGTGCCCGCTACCTCTGGAAGCTGTTTGCTTTGGTTGCCTACGTGGTAGGAGCACCGCAATGACTGTCACAACGAGGAAGAGCCAGCATGACCACGACCCGGCAGATCGAGCATTTTGTTTCGGGATCGGCGCTAGCCTCAACCTCGGGGCGGTTCGGCGATGTGTTTGATCCCAACACCGGAGCCGTGCAGGCACGGGTTTGCCTCGGCACGGCGGCCGAGCTGGACAAGGCGGTCGAGCGTGCTGCTGCGGCCCAGATCGCCTGGGCAGCAACCAATCCGCAGCGCCGCGCCCGGGTGATGTTCGAATTCAAGCGCCTGCTCGAACTCAATATGGACAGCCTGGCGCACCTGCTGTCGTCCGAGCACGGCAAGGTCATCGCCGATTCGAAGGGCGACATTCAGCGCGGGCTTGAGGTCATCGAATTCGCTTGCGGGATTCCACATCTGCTGAAGGGCGACTACACGCAAGGGGCAGGGCCAGGCATCGACGTGTATTCGATGCGTCAGCCGCTCGGCGTCGTTGCGGGCATCACGCCCTTCAATTTTCCGGCGATGATCCCGATGTGGATGTTCGGCGTCGCCATCGCGTGCGGCAACAGCTTCATCCTGAAGCCGTCGGAGCGCGATCCGTCCGTGCCGGTGCGCCTTGCCGAGCTGATGATCGAAGCCGGGTTGCCCGAGGGCGTGCTGAACGTCGTGCAGGGCGACAAGGTCGTGGTTGATGCGATCCTCGATAATCCGACCATCAAGGCTGTGAGCTTTGTCGGTAGCAGCGACATCGCGCACTATGTCTACCAGCGCGGCGTTGCTGCCGGAAAACGCGTCCAGGCGATGGGCGGGGCAAAGAACCACGGCATCGTGCTGCCCGACGCGGACATGGACCAGACCGTTGCCGATCTGGTTGGCGCAGCTTTCGGGTCGGCGGGGGAGCGCTGCATGGCGTTGCCGGTGGTGGTGCCGGTCGGCGAGAAAGCCGCGGCGGCATTGCTGGAGCGTTTGCTGCCCGAAATCCAGAAACTGCGGGTCGGTATCTCGACTGACACAGACGCACATTATGGGCCGGTTGTGACCGCTGCGCACAAAGCGAAGATCGAAGATTATATCCAGATGGGTGTTGACGAGGGGGCTGAACTGATCGTCGACGGGCGCGGTTTCACCCTCCAGGGACATGAGAAGGGCTTTTTTGTCGGCCCGACGTTGTTCGATCACGTAAAGCCGGGAATGCGTACCTATCAGGAGGAGATTTTCGGCCCAGTATTGCAGATGCTCCGCGCTGAAACGCTTGAAGAAGCTGTAACTTATCCAACCAAACACCAATATGGCAACGGGGTCGCGATCTTCACCCGCAACGGTGCCGCCGCCCGCGATTTCGCCGCCAATGTCGAGGTCGGCATGGTCGGCATCAACGTGCCAATCCCGGTGCCCGTCGCCTATCACAGCTTTGGCGGCTGGAAGCGCAGCGCCTTTGGCGATACCAACCAACATGGTACAGAGGGCGTAAAGTTCTTCACCAAGGTCAAGACCGTGACCCAGCGCTGGCC